>NZ_JAUBRN010000013.1:0-102527 GCF_036701875.1 Microcoleus sp. MON1_C5
GAGACATAGCAGCTCCCGGGCATGAGTACGATACTTTACTACTATATCCACTACTCAAATAGAATGAAATAGCCCTGGCTTGCGTCGAAGTTCATGAGCATGAAGATCGGGACTTGCTATAATAGCCTGGTATGTAGCTACATAGCCATTCATCCCCTTGCATGGATTAGGCTCATTGTTATTTGCCATAATTCTATGCTGATGCCCTAGCATATTTTTGAAATACCCATCTTCAAAATTCTCTTCTGCTTGCTTTTGGAGATTGAGTCGGGGAACAACCCAACAGATTGCATCAGCTATGGTTCCATGAAAGCTGTTGCCCGAATTAGGATTGGGAATTAAGTTTGCAGCAGCAATTACTGGGATAAGACTCTTACCGCCTCCAGGCGTAACAAGCATCAGAATTTTTTTTATTTGTTCGCCTGCCTTTATGCGTTTACAGATTTGTAAAAATTCATCTTGATGTCTTCTTAAATTAAGAGGTTCTTTAGGAGATTGTAAAGAAAAAAGGTCTAATTGGATTGCATCTGTCATGTTTCTGTTCTCCTCAGCAGTTTTTTGATGATGACATTTGGGACATAATGCCTGCATTTCGTGGACATTGGTTCTGTGAGTTTCTGCCCATCGCTCAATGTGGTCTGCGTGCCAGTCTGAAGGCAAATCGCATCTGCAATGCTGGCACTTGCCGTTGGCGGCATACCAAAGGGCAGCACGTAGCCGTTTTGATCGAAGGAAGCGACTCTGATCCTGCATCTGAAAAAGCTATAAGGCTTACGCAGCAAGTAAAAACATCTACTATAGAAATTTTATCTACTTTTGAAGTTTTAGTCAACATAAAGATTTTATGAGCTAGCTGTCTCTACTTTTGTCAAGAGGATGGCCACGAAGCAGGCAGCGGCATATTACTGGAACAATCCCGTAGCGATGACTTGTTCGGCTGTTCCGGCAGCGACATTTCTTAAGGCGGTGGGGTTGCCGTTTTTTGTCTGTGCGAGTATCATAACGTATATCGCGCAACCGCGCAATACGTAGTTGTGTCACCACGTAGTAAACCGCTCCCTCGCCAGATGCGAGAATACAGGTATGCGCGTATGAGAGACATGGCTAAAAAAATTCCACCTGAAATGGCTGAACTAAGCGTTTACGTAGATAAAAGGCTAAAGCTACGATTCAAACTAGCTTGCACAGCTCAAGAAAAGCCAATGAGCGAAGTCATCGGTTTACTGATGAAGCAATGGCTAGAGACAGCAGAAACCCCGCCAGAGCCTAAAACTCAAGCGGGGCAAAACGTTCAAGACTGAGGAGACATTAAGCGAGGGACAAATGTTGAGAGACGCAGACAACCCAGAAAAATCTTGGGAAGACTTGGAAGCCGAACTCGCTGAACACCCGGACAGACCTTTTTATGCTCGGAGTGATGCAGAAGCTGCTAAGCGATGCGAACAGCAGAACCGCGAAGCAACAAGACACCCCGACGCAACCGGAAGAACCTATTACACCTGTGATGAGAAAAAAAGGAAAAACCGATGACCGAATATCAATTAACACCCGCCAAATACCACCACGTACAAGTAGTTGTTTCCCTGAACCGTGTTCACTTAGACAACTATAAAAACCCTGATGAAGCATTGACAAAACTGCTAGAACTTGGTTACAGTCCTGAATTGCGTTATCAATGGAATCCAGAGCGAAACGAATTTGATTTATACGCCCTAATTCACGACTTACCGCTAGAAGAATCGCTAATGACCGATGAAAAGTGTCAGGAGTTTTTCAAGCATTTCAAACACAGCCAAATATATTCGATCGGGTGCGGTAACGCTGACCCCGATTGGCTGTTTGCTTGGGGTTTTGATGACCCCCGCCGTCACGCAAAGCCCGAAGAAATTGAACCTTTACCAGCAGCTACAGCATTAGCTTAATTAAAAGAACGCAGACGAAATTTCATCTGCGTTCATCTGTGTTTATCTGCTAATATCTGCGGTCAAAAAAACGCCCAATCAAACTACTTTGCAGCAGGTAAAGACAACTGAGGCGAAGTTTTAGAATAGCTTCCATTCTCAGGAATCGCAGCGGGTTCGGAGGAAAGCAAAAATTCGCGAATTAGTCTAGCAACTGCTCTTTGAGCTAAACCGCCGACTACTTTCTGGCCCATGTTCTGCACTTCTGGTTTCACCAACAACTGCGGAAGTAGCTGCAATACTTTCATGCCGTCAAAACCCCGAGTTGATTGCAAAATATCCCAAATCCGTTTGATGTGTTCTAGATTGTTTTTTTCTGTTTGTGAAACCACAGGTTGATTTGCCTTGACTCCAAACCATTCGCCGACTACAGATTTGGCGTTAGCAAAGGCGTTGCTGGAAAGTGTGTCGAGACTCTTGACTAATTCCAGGACAATACGATCGCGAATGAAATCTCCCCTTTCGGAAAATAAATATTCTAAAGCTTGGTTCAAGATTTTGCTGATATCGTAATCCTCGCTCTCGCGGGCATTATTGAGCAAGTTTTCTAAGCGGTTCCAGCGGAATTCGCCTTGTTTGAACAGCAAATCTTGCAGGGATGCTCTCAATTCCGGTGCGGGGTCGCTCAACAGCCGTTTTGCAACGTAAGGATAAGCTTTGCTCAACACTTTGAATTCGGGGTCAACGTTGATGGCAATGCCTTCTAAGGTGACGAGCGATCGAATAATCAAAGCATAGTAAGCTGGAACCCGGAAAGGATATTCGTACATTACCGCCGAAAGTTCGTCAGTAATGCTTTTGAAATTGAGTTCGGCAACGCTAGCACCCAAAGCATTGTTAAATACGCCCGCCAAAGCTGGGATAATTGGCGTTAAATCGGTGTCAGGCGTTAAAAACTCCAACTTCACGTAATCTTTTGCTAAACCTTCAAAGTCGCGGTTCACCAAATGCACCACAGCTTCCAACAAGCCGTATCGCTGATAAGGTTTAACTTCGCTCATCATCCCGAAATCGAGATAAGCCAACTGACCGTCAAGAGTCGCCAAAAGATTGCCGGGGTGCGGGTCTGCGTGAAAGAAACCGTGTTCTAGCAGTTGTCGGAGAGAACACTGCACCCCCACTTCAATTAAGTAAGGAGCGTCAATTCCTTGAGCCTTGACTGCTTCTAAATTAGTGAGTTTGACGCCGGTGATCCACTCCATTGTTAAGACTCGGCGGCGGGTATATTCCCAGTAGATGCTGGGAACATAAATGTCTTTGATGTGGCCGTAGAGTTTGGCAAACCGTTCGGCATTTTGTCCTTCGTGGGTGTAGTCCATTTCTTCGTAAATGCGCTCGCCCAACTCGTCCATAATGCTTGCGAGGTCACTGCGAATTATTTTGAAGTTTTTTTGTGCCCAAACTGCAAGACGCCGCAGGATGTAGATATCTAACCCGATGTTTTCGGCTAAACCCGGTCGCTGGACTTTGATTGCGACTGTTTCTCCGGTTTTGAGTTTGCCTTTGTAGACTTGTCCGAGAGATGCTGCTGCGATCGGATCGGGGCTGATTTCTGCGTATATGTCTTTGGGGTGGGCGCCCAATTCTTCTTGGATGAATTGATATGCTACTTCGTTCGGAAATGCTGGCAATTGGTCTTGCAGCGTTGTTAGTTCTTCTAAATATACTGGCGGTACTAAGTCGGGCCGTGTTGAGAGTGCTTGTCCGATTTTGATGAAAGCTGGGCCGAGTTGGGCCAGAATTTCTCGCAGTCGGACGGCGCGACGCTTTTGGTTGGTGGCGGTACGACCTGTTTTGCTGTCGAACCACACACTGAAGGCAAAGCTAAAAAATGTCCAAACAACGCTCGACAGCCTTCCCCAGACTTGTAGAGGTCGATTTCGGTACAGCGCTGCGATCGCCACTGGATCGTACCGAACAGCATCTCCGGCCAACTCGAAAGCTATGTCTCTGGCTGATTTGAGCCGATCGTCCGTTGCGACCTCGGTCTCTAGTGATACTGGTACTGCTTGCAGGGGAATTGTATTTGCATCTTTGAGATTGCCGAGTACAGCCTGAGTCCCTGAATTTACATAAGTTTGCGGGGAGGCTGGCGATACTGTCTTGACATTCATAAATCAGACCTAGTGTGAAGCATTGTAAATATATTGTAACAATTTAAGGAAGAAGACCCTTCTTCCTTCTTGTATACTTACTCGCCGCTGGATCTTTTGAGTCGATCGCGAATGCCTGACAATTGCGATTGGCTGCTGACGGGCGATCGGGGTTGGGGCATTTCGGTATCGGGCCAGTTCGGTAAGTCGTGACAGGGACAGAACTCCGGGGGCATTCCGGTTGGTTTGAAAACTACGGGCATAGCGCAGCGCGCGCAGCCACTGATTTCCCAAGCTGGTGTCAGCAGTTGGGCAATTGTTTCGTTTGTGCCTTCGAGGTAACAGTCTCCGCTGTCGCGGGAGATGATTTTTTGCCAGCACTCTTCAAATTCCTGGCTGTAGCGATCGCCCGCATTTACCGATTTGGGCAGCAGCGCTTCGGAACCGTTGTAAATTAATACTTTTTTGCCTAACTGAAACCAGTAAGCAATATATTTTCTTACTTCACAATCTGATGCCATAACTTTTAGTCAACCCTTCAACTAATTGATTATTTTAGACTTTTAATGGGAAATTAGCACTCTTTCTTAAGAGACATTTTTTCTTTTACATACTTTCAAACTTTGGCTATTCCTCATGTCAAATTGTTGGGCTGTTCTCCCTAGGGAGTAGGTTTTTTGACTAATTTATGTGAGTCTTGAGTTTTCAATCTTAGTTAAAAGTCTACCTGATTTTCAGTTAAAATTGTCCGTCGGGAAACCGAGATGTTTTCTCACTTGTCGATCGCGACTCCGGCTGTTAATTTTTCGCTACGGGCGGCAGCGGGGTACCCAGAGCCCTTAGATCCAAGGCGTAACCTCCGGTGGCGAGATAAACATTATCGGCGATCGCCCCGATGTGGCGCACGAGAGTGCCGAGGCGATCGCGAAACAGCCGCCCCGCCGGATAAGCAGGCACAACGCCCCATCCGGTTTCTTCCCCTACCAAAATTACATCAGCCGCCGCCGACTTCAAACAGGCTAGCAAATCTTGCTGCGTAGTCGCCCAAACAGCAGCTTCTTGTTCCAAAAGATTTGCCGTCCAAGTTCCCAGGGAATCAATCAACAAGCAATCTGAAGGCTGGCTGGCCCGCACAACTGCCGGTAATTCGATCGGCACTTCTAGAGTTGTCCAATCAACTGGACGGCGATTTCGGTGCCTATCGAGGCGACGAAGCCACTCCAAATCCGTTTCATCAACGCGACCGGTAGCCACATAGATTATTTGTTTTCCCGAACCCGCCGCCAGAGTTTCGGCCCATTCACTTTTGCCGCTTCGGGCCGGCCCAGTTACTAAGATTAATTGTCTCGATGTGGTGGGTTCTGAGTTACTCATTAGTCATTAGTCAGCAGTCATTAGTCAGCAGTCACATACAAAGGATTAAACACAATTATCCATTACCAATTACCAATTACCCATTACCCATTACCCATTATGATTTAAACGACCAACTACCAAATGCTTTTTAAGCGATAATAGCATTGATGAGACAATATCAGAGTAAGTCGATCGAGAACCCCCGTATTTCCCAAGCTGTTATTTATGCCAGATCATCCTCAGATATCAGCGATTATTTGCACCCACAATCGCGCCGCCTATTTAGGTGGGGCGATCGACAGCTTGCTGGTACAGGATTTTCCCGACAACTTTGAAGTAGTAGTAGTGGATAACGCTTCTAGCGATTATGCAAGCCCCGAAAGTTCCACTTCGCGCACCCGCGAGGTGGTAGAAGCAAGACAGGGCGATCGGCGCCTCAAGTACGTCTGGGAACCCGAAATCGGTCTGTCACTAGCCCGGAACACCGGCGCTAAGCAAGCTCGCAGTGAAATATTAGCTTATCTCGACGACGACGCTATTGCTGAGCCTAATTGGCTCAGGGTGCTGCACGCGGCTTATCAAAGCAATCAAAAACTCGCCGTAGCTGGTGGCAAAGTCAATTTGCTCTGGCCTTCTGGAGTCAGCCCGCCCGAATGGCTGTCACCGGGATTAGCCCAGAACTTGGGGGCATATGATTTAGGCGATACTTGCCTGTACGTCACTGCTGCCGGTTTGACTCCCAGGGGAGTCAACTACTCAATCCGGCGCGCTTTTCTCGAACAAATTGGCGGCTTCGATGTCAAACTCGGTAGAGTCGGCAAAAAGTTGCTGTCGAATGAAGAGTTGCGAACCACAGAATTAGCTTTAGAGTTAGGTTGGCAAGTAGTTTATCTACCGGAGGCCCTGGTGCTTCACCATGTCGCAGCAGAAAGGCTCAACAAAGCTTGGTTTCTAGAGCGCGGGTGGTGGCAAGGCATCAGCGAGTGTTATCGGGAACAATTGTCCGATCGAGCCGGTATTGCTCAGCTTGGGCGGGGGGGTGAAAGAATATTGAGGGGTGTCTGGAAGTCTTTTAAATATATTAGAGATCCAGGGCTGCGCTTTGAAAATTTCGTTTTTGCCTGGGGTCAAATCGGTTATTTGAGCGCAGCCATCCACGGCCAGATTTTTGCACCGAAATCGACCAGCAGGCATTAGGCTATAGGCAATATACCTCGCTGCTCAAGTCGTCGGCGCGGCTGTGCCGATCGCACTTCATCTACCAAAACTCGACCGCATTCAGGTTCAAGCACTCGATTATGACATCTAGTTCATCCAAGATTCCGGTTTCAGTTATCATTCCGGCAAAAGACGAAGAACTTAATCTACCTGCGTGTCTGGCCAGCATTGCCAGGGCGGATGAAGTTTTCATGGTTGATTCCCAAAGTAGCGATCGCACGGTGGAAATTGCCATCAGCACCGGCGCAAAAGTAGTGCAATTCTACTTCGACAACCGCTGGCCGAAAAAGAAAAATTGGTCTTTGGACAATCTGCCCTTTCGCAACGAATGGGTATTAATTGTCGATTGCGACGAGCGCATTCCCCCAGAACTTTGGGACGAAATCGCCCAGGCGATCGAAGACCCCAATTTTGACGGCTACTACCTCAACCGCAAAGTCTTCTTTTTAGGCCAGTGGCTGCGTTACGGTGGGAGATATCCAGACTGGAATTTGCGTTTGTTCAAGCATCAAAAAGGACGTTACGAAAATCTCGGCACTGAATCCGTCCCCAATACTGGCGACAACGAAGTTCACGAGCACGTCATTTTAGCTGGTCAAGTCGGCTACTTAAAAAATGACATGATCCACGAGGATTACCGCGATTTATTTCACTGGATAGAACGGCACAACCGCTATTCAAATTGGGAAGCTCGCGTTTATTACAATATTATTGAAGGGCGCGACGACAGCGGCACTATTGGCGCTCACCTATTTGGAGATGCCGTACAGCGGAAAAGATTTCTCAAAAAAGTTTGGGTGTGGCTGCCTTTTAAACCCATGCTCAGATTTATTTTATTTTACTTCATTCAGCTAGGCTTTTTGGATGGAAAAGCTGGCTATATTTATGCAAGGTTATTGAGTCAATATGAGTATCAAATTAATGCAAAACTTTACGAGTTGCGTTGTTGTGGCGGTCAGTTGAATGTGGCAGAATCTCAGCCTACTCTGTCGCCACCAGTAGTTATCAGTCAGGAGACAGAAGTTAAATTGCCATAAGAGTATCTGTGGTTGAGAACCGATGAAGAGATGTTATTTGATGAGTTCTTCTAGCGATGGAAAAAGCAATTTTTCTGCGCTCACTTTTTCGCAGTCGCAAGGCTGTTGACTTGCGGATATTGCTGATACTTTTCCCAGCAGCAATTGGATGCTTTCGATTAGCAATGGTAGAGTTAATAAAATAATTGATGCTGACACCAGCAAGCTAATCAAGCCGTCAGCCCAATTCCAGTGTAGCCACGCTACGGCGATCGCCGCTAAAATTACTCCAACCGATGAAAATATGTCGGCGACGGCGTGCAGAAACGCGCTTTTGAGATTCAAGTCGCCGTGACAGCAGGAATGCAAGCAACAAGCATTAATCGAGTTGATGCTTAAACCCACTATGGCGGTAATTAACATCGGGAGCCCTTCTACTTCGGGAGTTGGGGCCTGCAAACGGGCGATCGACTCTGCGGCAATCCAAAGGGCGATCGCCACTAAACTGATACTATTAATTAAAGCAGCAATGATTTCTCCTCGTTCAGGGATTGACGATTGTGCGATCGTACAATCTACGGATTTACTTTTGCGTTTGATTGAGGAGTACCAAGTCGCTGTCAAAGTTATTGCTAAAGCTGCTACATCTGAAAAGACGTGACCCGCATCTGCTAATAGGGACAAACTATGAGAATTAAGTGCGGCGATTAACTCTGCTACAAAAAAGCTGCTAAGCAGTACCAATGCTGTTTGTAAAAGTCGCACTTTGCCAATTCTGGGATTTATATTCTCGCATTGTGCGATATCCTTGGCGTTTTCCGAGTCAAAATTGTCCCTAACTAGAAATGTCATGCAGCAGTCCTTAAGGTTAAACTCGATTTTAAATTAAACATTAAATTAACTATCAATGACCGATTATATACCAAATCCGAACCAAGATCCGGAAAATTCGATCGCAAATTCCCCAAATTCTCAAATAAACGATCGTCCAATTAGCGACAATCACGCAAATACTTTGACAGGCGAATCTTTAGTCGATTTGCGCCGCTACGATCAATCAAAGTTCGATCGAGGAAAGCCTAGTTGGCTAATTTTGGTTTGGTGGTTCGTCCAGGCGATCGCATTTCCTCTCACTCCACACCCTTTTAATCGCATCAGAAGGGGGTTGCTGCGGTTATTTGGAGCAAAAATAGGTCGGGGTGTGATCATTCGCCCCACGGCTCGTTTTACCTATCCTTGGAAAATTGCCATCGGAGACTATAGTTGGATCGGAGATGATGTTGTATTGTACAGTCTCGCTCAAATTGCGATCGGCAAACACTGCGTCATTTCTCAAAAAAGCTACCTCTGCACGGGCACTCATGACCCTCAAGACCCAGCCTTTAGCTTAATAACAGCACCTGTGATCATTAATAACGGTGTTTGGATTGCCGCCGACTGCTTCATTGGCCCTGGTGTAGAAATCGGTGCAAACGCTTTAATCGGATCTCGCAGCAGCGTCTTTAAAAATATGCCTGCAGGCTTTATTTGCACAGGAACACCTTGTCGTCCCCGCTGTCAGCGAGAAATTAACCAAAGTTCGTAAGAGATATTGCACCGGGAAACTAAGCAGCTTTACAAGCTTGCTGGCGAATAGGAATTTCAATGACGAATTCTATTCCCTTTCCTAATCCCGGCTGGCAGTATAATCGGCCCCCATGCTTTTCAACGATAATTTGGTAACTGATAGATAACCCCAACCCAGTTCCTTTACCGATCGGTTTGGTGGTAAAAAAAGGGTCAAATATTTTCGGTTGTAAAGTTTCACCAACTCCTCGACCGTTGTCACTAATATGAATAGCCACCCAATTATCGTCAATTACCTTTGTAGAAATTTGAATGCGGTTCGGGTGTTGTTTGATTTCTGCAAAGGAACGCTGCTGATTAGATTCATCTAAAGCATCAATGGCATTAGAAATAATATTCATGAACACTTGATTTAATTGTCCGGCATGGCATTCTACTGGGGGAAGCTGACCGTACTTTTTTATTATTTCAATCTCAGGATGCTCGGGTTTTGCTTTTAAACGATGATGCAGGATGGTGAGTGTACTATCAATTCCTTCATGAATATTTACAGCTTTCACCTCTGCCTCATCTAGGCGAGAAAATATTCGCATAGACTTGACAATTTCCTGGATGCGCTGCGTTCCTAAGTTGATTGAGTTAAGAACTTTTATAAAATCTTCCTCCACAAATTCCAGTTCTATTTCATCCATTGCTGCTTGAATCCGAGGGGTGGGATTTACATAATCTTCTTGATAGAGGTGTATAATTTTTAGTAAGTTATGAGCGTACTCTTGGGCATAACCCAGATTGCCAGAGATGAAATTTATAGGGTTGTTTATTTCATGAGCAATCCCAGCAGCCATTTGCCCTAATCCGGACATTTTCTCACTTTGAATTAACTTAAGTTGCATTTGTTGTAAATCATCATAGGCTTGGCTGACTTCTATAACTTTTTGCTCCAATAAGGTATTTTTCTCCTCTAATTTCTCTGCGAGAACATGAAGCTTTAAATGCAGCTTGACGCGAGCTAATACTTCCTCTTGTTGGAAGGGTTTGGTAATATAATCTACAGCCCCAAGCTTAAACCCCTCAACTTTATTAGCCGTATCCGAGAGCGCAGTCATAAATATAATCGGGATCTGTTTAGTTTCTGGATTAGCTTGTAATCGACGGCAGGTTTCAAATCCATCAATCTCTGGCATCATGACATCTAGTAAGATTAGATCTGGTAGAGCATATTTAACTCGCTCTAGTGCCATTTTTCCAGATTTCGCAACCCGAACCTCAAATCCTTCTTGGCTTAAGGCATCAGATAAGACACCTAAGTTAGCTGAGTTGTCATCAACTATAAGAATCGTACCATTTGGTTGAATGTCTAAATTCATAAACCTTACTTGTAGGACTGAATAAACGTTAAAATCTCTTCGTCTTGAAAGTCCTTTGCCATCTGATTTAATCTGTTAGCAAAAGGAATGTATTTGGGATCTATTTCTTCCAGTAATACCGCCTGCTTAACTATTTCTAGGAAATTTCCTTTCATAGCCAGCTCATATAGAATTTCCATTTCTGTAGCAGGCGGGGCAATTAGCTCGTTGGTGTCTGGGGCGATCGCCAGTGGAGCTTCATTGGCTTCGTAAATCCATTCCAAATCAAGATACTGTTGCAATTTTTGCAGGAGCTCTGTTGCCTGAATAGGTTTGGGAATAAAAGTGTTGCCTCCTGCTTCTAAACTTCTGTATTGATCGGTTTCAAATACGCTGGCAGAAGAGACAATAATAACGGTGTCTTTGAAATTTTCCGATTCTCGAACCCGCTTAATCACCTCGAAGCCATCTAGTTCTGGCATTAATAGGTCGGTAACAATTAAATCTGGCTGCACCTCTATAATTTTTTCCCAGCCTTCAAGCCCATCGTTCGCTTCAAACACCTCAAAGCCGATCGGACTGAGCAAATTGTTAATTACCGAACGGTTAGCCCATTTGTCATCAATAACCACAATCTTAGGTTGGCGGTCTTTGATGCCGATAATCTGCCCGTGATGGTCGATTTGAGACGTTTTCACCCATTCATCGGCTTGAGGCAGACTAACATCAAACCAGAAAATACTGCCAACATTCATCTCACTTTGAACCTGAATGGTACTGCCCATTAGTTCTACAATCCTTTGGCTAATTGCCAATCCTAGCCCGGTGCCCTCAGTCTGCCGTTTGCGATCTCCAACCTGCTCGAAGGGCTGAAAGATAGCTTGGAGTTGCTCTTGGGCAATGCCGGTACCTGTATCGCGTACTTCAAAGCGAATTTTTCCTTCTGTTGCAAAACTGACTATAAAAGTAACACTGCCCTGATCCGTAAATTTAATAGCGTTGCTCAAAAGATTAAATAACACTTGTCGCAAGCGTTTTTCATCCGCACGAATACCGATCGGGAGTTCGGTGCTTGATGGAAAATGAAACTGAATTCCCTTAATTTCAGCTCGGATGCGACACATTTCTGCTACACCTTGCAGGAACGCCGGGAAATGAAAATCGGTGGGCATTAGTTCCACTTTCTGTGCTTCAATCTTCGACAAATCGAGAATATCATTGATTAAGGTCAGTAAATGGGAACCGCACTGATAAATAACATCAATGCGCGATCGCTCTTCTTGATTCAAGACTTTGGAACGCTGAAGAATCTGCGCGTAGCCCATAATGCCATTAAGCGGAGTCCGCAATTCATGGCTCATGTTGGCAAGAAATTCACTTTTAGCCCGACTAGCTGCTTCTGCGGCTTCCTTGGCTTTTGCCATTACGAATTCTGCTTGTTTGCGATCGTGGATATCGATGCAAGTGCCAACCCACTCCCGGATGCTGCCATCTTCATTCAGAATTGGCACCGCTCTAGCTTGGAAATAACGATAGTTTCCATCCGATCCGCGCATTCGATATTCCATCTCAAACAGGCTTTTCGTTTCCACTGCTTCCATCCACACCTGAACTGTTCGTTCGCGATCGTCCGAGTGGATTGTATCTAACCAGCCAAAACCAACCACCTCTGCTTCCGTTTGTCCAGTGTAAGCTCTCATACTAGGTGTATCCTGGCATCTTCCTTCAGCATCCGTTGTCCAGACAATTTGGGAAATGGCAAGGATTAGCGAACGATAGCGTTCTTCGCTTTGTTTTATAGTATCTTCCGCTTGTTTGCGATCGTGGATATCGCTGCAAGTGCCAACCCACTCCCGGACGCTGCCCTCTTCATCCAGAATTGGTACCCCTCTAACTTGAAAATAACGATAGTTTCCATCCGCCCCCCGGATTCGATATTCTATGTCATACAGGGTTGTCGTTTGCACTGCTTCCATCCACACCTGATTCGTTCGTTCGCGATCGTCCGGGTGAATTGCATCCAACCAGCCCAAACCAACCACTTCGTCTACAGTTTGTCCGGTGTAAGCTCTCCAACTCGGTAGATCTGGGGATCTTCCTTCAGCATCCGCAGTCCAGGCAATTTGGGATGTGGCAACTATTAGCGAACGATAGCGTTCTTCGCTTTGTTTGATCGCATCTTCGGCTTGTTTGCGATCGTGGATATCGCTGCAAGTGCCAACCCACTCCCGGATGCTGCCATCTTCATTCAGAATTGGCACCCCTCTACCTTGGAAATAGCGATAGTTTCCATCCGCCCCTCGGATTCGATATTCTATGTCATACAGGGTTTTCGTTTGCACTGCTTCCATCCACACCTGATTCGTTCGTTCGCGATCGTCCGGGTGAATTGTATCTAACCAGCCCAAACCAATTACCTCAGCTACGCTTTGTCCGGTGTAAGCTCTCATAGTTGGTAGATCGGGGCATTGCCCCTCAGCATCCGCTGTCCAGACAATTTGGGATGTGGCAACTATTAGCGATCGATAGCGTTCTTCACTTTGTTTGATAGCATCTTCGGCTTGTTTGCGATCGTGGATATCGGTACAAGTGCCAACCCACTCCCGGACGCTGCCATCTTCATTCAGAATGGGTACCCCTCTAACTTGAAAATAACGATAGTTTCCATCCGCTGCGCGCATTCGATACTGTATTTCATACAGGCTTCTCGTTTGCGCTGCTTCCATCCAAACCTGACTCGTTCGTTCGCGATCGTCTGGGTGAATGACATCTAACCAGCCAAAACCAACCACCTCAGCTTCGGTTTGTCCGGTGTAAGCTCTCATACTCGGTAGATCCGGGCATCTTCCTTCAGCATCCGATACCCAGACAATTTGGGATGTAGCAGCGATTAGCGAACGATAGCGTTCTTCGCTTTGTTTGATCGCATCTTCCGCTTGTTTGCGATCGTGGATATCGCTGCAAGTGCCAACCCACTCCCGGAGGCTGCCATCTTCATTTAGAATTGGCACCCCTCTAGCTTGAAAATAACGATAGTTTCCATCCGCTCCCCGGATTCGATATTCTATGTCATACAGGCTGTTCGTTTGCGCTGCTTCCATCCAGACCTGATACGCTCGTTCCCGATCGTCCGGGTGAATTGCATCTAACCAGCCCAAACCAATTACCTCAGCTTCGGTTTGTCCCGTGTAAGCTCTCCAACTCGGTAGATCCGGGGATCTTCCTTCAGCATCCGCTGTCCAGGCAATTTGGGATGTGGCAAGGATTAGCGAACGATAGCGTTCTTCGCTTTGTTTTAAAGCATCTTCCGCTTGTTTGCGATCGTGGATATCGCTACAAGTGCCAATCCACTCCAGGAGGCTGCCATCTTCATCTAGAATTGGTACCCCTCTAAGTTGAAAATAACGATAGTTCCCATCCGCTCCCCGGATTCGATATTGTACGTCATACAGGGTTTTCGTGTGTACTGCTTCCATCCACACGTGAGTCGTTCGTTCGCGATCGTCCGGGTGAATTGCATCTAACCAGCCAAAACCATCAGCCATCTCAGCTTGGGTTTGGCCGGTGTAAGCTCTCCAACCCGGTTGATCCACGCATCTTCCTTCAGCATCCGCAGTCCAGACAAGTTGGGACGTAGCAGCGATTAGCGAACGATAGCGTCCTTCGCTTTGTTTGATAGCATCTTCGGCTTGTTTGCGATCGCTAATGTCATTATTAATTTCGAGTTGGGCACAAGGCTTTCCTTCGCCGTCGCGCTGTAATGTCCAGCGACTTGCCACAATAATATGCCGACCATCGCGGGTAGTGTGGTGCAGTTCTCCTTCCCAACTCCCCTGCTGGAAAAACTCTGCCAATATGGTTTCTAATGGTTGAGGGAAGACGGTTTCCAAGAATGTGTGAATGTACTGCCCGACTACTTCCGCTTTTGTCCAACCATAGAGCTTTTCTGCACCTTGGTTCCAATAGATGATGCGGTCATCCA
The DNA here is from genome assembly GCF_036701875.1 of Microcoleus sp. MON1_C5. Lineage (NCBI taxonomy): Bacteria > Bacillati > Cyanobacteriota > Cyanophyceae > Oscillatoriales > Microcoleaceae > Microcoleus > Microcoleus sp. MON1_C5. The sequence continues at coordinate 14,539 of NZ_JAUBRN010000013.1, forward strand.
TGTCCCGAATAATGATACTATCGCTGGCTAAGTCGAGTATTTCTAGGGTTTGACGGAGTGTTTGCTCGACTTTTTTACGATCGCTAATATCTCGTGTTATGCCGATGATGCCTAAAATATTGCCCTGATTATCCCGCCAAGGAGCCTTGGTAGTGAAAAAGGTTCTAGTGGTTTCAGAATGAGAAAAGATATCTTCCTCGTAAGTATCAATGATTCCGGCTGCCATGATTTGGCGATCTTTTGCCATAACTTCACGGCCAATGTCAGGCGGCAGTATTTCCAAATCATTTTTGCCGATAACTTCTTTAATTGGCTTGCCAAAGAAGTTTGCCAAATTGGAGTTAAGGGCAACATAACGCCCTTCCCGGTCTTTAACGAGAATGAAGTCGGGTGTATTTTCCAAAATAGAGTTTAGCAGTGCGTTGCGATCGCGCAACTCTGCTTCCATTTGTTTGCGATCGGCAATGTTTCGTGCTATGGCGATAAGGCCGATAATATTGCCCTGAGCGTCCCGCCAAGGGGCTTTTGTGGTTAAAAAAGAAATGCTCTCCTTACCATTAGAAACATCTTCTTCGTAGCTTTCAGTAGTGCCTGCTTCCATGATCTCGCGGTCTTTTGCCATTATTGCAACGGCGGCCTCCGGGGGAAGGAGTTCCGAATCATCTTTACCCAGGATCTCCTCAATGGTTTTACCGTAAAAGGATTTTGCCACGTCGGAATTAAGGGCAACATATCGGCCTTCCCGATCTTTAACAACAATTATGTCTGGCGTACTTTCCAAAATAGAGCTCAGCAAGACGTTACGATCGCGCAGCGCAGCTTGCTGTTCGCGCAGAGCTTCTTCAGCTTGCTTGCGATCGGTAATATCTGTATTAGCTCCAATCCATTCCCGAATTGAACCATCCGCGTTCAGAATTGGTACACCACGACAACTCATGTAGCGATATTCCCCGTCATAGCGGCGCATACGGAATTCAACTTCATAGAGCGATCGATTAGCAACAGCAGTTGACCACGCAGTGGCAATATACGAGCGATCGTCTGAGTGCATTTTGTCTAGCCAGCCCCAACCCTTGTATTCATCAAATGTCTGTCCTGTAAATGCACTCCAACCGGGTTGCGGGGTAATGAATTCGCCTTCAGCACTCGTGTTCCAAACAATTTGAGCGCTAGCTTCAACCAGAGAACGAAATCGCTCTTCGCTTTGTTTGAGGACATCTTCTGCGGTTTTGCGATCGCGAATATCCCGCGTAATAGTGGCAATCCCTACGGGTTCATTAGTCTCTGGATGGTTGACCAGAAATAGGGTGTAATCTACGGCGATGGGTTGACCTGTCACGAAATGTCTGAAGCGGAAATCACTCCGCCAACTTCCCTCTTGCATTATTGCAGGCATAATAGACTGCTGTACAAAGTCCAAATCTTCTGCCATGAAGAAGTCGGTAATGTGTTTGGTTCTGGCTTCCTCCAAACTACTGACTCCGACCAAATCCAGACCAGCCTGATTCACGAGTATAGGGCGACCATCCATTGAGGCAACGCTAATAAAGTCACGGCTGTTCTCGATCGTTGTAGCGAGCAATTGCCGTTCTTCCTCTGCTTTTTTGCGATCGCGAATATCCCGCGCAATAGTGGAAATAAACTCGACTTCACCCGCTTCGGTTTTGTGAACGATCAAAACCTGGGAGACTGGAACTTCTTCCCCATCCCGTGACAAAAATAGGATTTCACCAGCCCAGCTACCATCTCGCAAGGCGGTGGGAATTATTTCATTGTGGAACTTTGCTTTTGCTGAGGGAGCTAATACAGAATCTATAGTAAATGGCGATCGTGCTTCCTCTGGTGACATCCCCAGCATTTCCTGTCCGGCTTTGTTGAGATAGACACTATGCCCAGTCACATCCACAACTCCTACTAAGTCGGAAGTTGCTTCCAAAATTGCCGTCAGTCGTGCCTGCTTTTGTTCTGCCCGCTTGCGATCGCTAACTTCAATCACAATCCCACCCAGACCAAAAACCCTGCCATTTTCATCCCGCAAAGGATAGTAAGATGCTTCCCAGTAGCGCACGATGCCCGGTTCTTTTGGCGTTTCACCCGCTACTTCATAGTCGAGAATGGGCTGGCCCGTAGCCAGAATGCCTTGCAGAATTGGTTCCAGAGTCGCAGCCAATTCTGGCAGAACTTCACACAGCGACCTACCAATATGGTCGGCCACACAAATGCCATTGAGCTCTGCCATAGCTTGGTTAATTTGCACGTACCGGAGTTGGCTGTCTAAAATCATCAGTCCGGCGTTAGCACCTGCAAAAAAAGCGTCGAAGTGAGCCTGTCGCAGTGCCTGTGCTGTTGTGCTCTCTTGCTGTGGCGGGTTTTTATCTGGTGGGAATTTGCTCATGTTAAATCGTGCATTTCAGCTATAATTCTAGAACTTCTTTCCAATTGCGCGATCGCAAGGTTTTCGTTTTCTCCTATTTGGGCACTTAATAAAACGTTCAGTAGGGCGACCATTCGGTTTTCAATCTGCGATATATGTATCCCTTGCGACAATATTTCCGTTAATTCTTCGGATGTATCGCCAAGCAGTTCTATTGCTCATCAATTCTATTCCTAATCAATCCTATTGGTAGAACATTGGTGACAACCTAAGCTAGGGAAGCGTTTGTCAATCAGCAATTATGCTCAGCATTTACTCAGGTTTTGGGTGGAGAACTTAGATTAGGGCGATCGAGGAATCATGGCGATCGCCCTATTTATGCCCAGTCACCCCTAAATCTAAGTTTTCCACTCCTCAACAAGCAGTATTTTCAGTAATTTTACTGATTGACAAATGCAATTAAGTTTTAATTTGTCTGCAATGTCGCTAGAATGCCAAGTATTATGGGAACGTTCTCTATTTTAGCTAGATCCGTTAAATTTTCACTTAGATATTCTTAGATATACAGAATAGAGACGAAACTGGCACAGTGATAGCAATATCTCTCCTACCAGTTAAACTCATTGTAATACTAGGATATTTGAGTTGTCCACTTAAATAGTCATTGAATAATTGCTGCTTAAGTTTATAACGGAACCTCAACAACAAATCAGCGGAAAGTATGATAAAATCCCAGAGTGTTAACGTTGACTAAAGTTAGTAGAGGGTTCGCCTGAATAATAGATGATTCCGCTAGTCCCAAAAAGTGGCACACTAACCGCAGGCAGGGGAAGACAATATATCCGAATATCCGAGAAATTGGCAATACGGATAACGGCTTAGTCTGAATAACGACATATTTATGTAAGAAATTAAGTTTTTTACGATAGTAAAAAAATACTAATTTTTCGTAATAACGACTTTCTGCATGATTTTTTAGACGAAGAAGTAAAAATTTTATTCCTTACTCCCATCTGCTTAACAACTTAAAAAAACATTACTTTTTGAATTTAACTTGAATACAATACCTGAAGAAATATTGCTTAAAATTACCCAAGTTTTTACAGCGACCCTATTTAAAATAGGTGAAAACCCTGTATCGCTGCAGTCACTTGGGGAACTGATTGTATTGTTCATGGCTATCCTTGTCATAGCACGCTCTTTTACGAACTTTCTTAAGGAAAACTTGCTTGTCAAACTGGGAATTGACGAGGGGAACCGGGAAGCTATCGCAGTTATTATTGGGTATTTAATAGTAGCTTTGGGGGTGATAGTCGCCATCCAAAGCATCGGCTTTAACCTCGCTTCTTTTGCAGTAGTTGCGGGGGGGCTGGGAGTCGGAATTGGCTTTGGCATCCAAGATTTAACAACTAATTTTGTCAGCGGCTTAACGCTGCTTTTAGACAGACCCGTGAAAGTCGGAGACTTTGTGGAATTAGAAGGATTAATGGGAATCGTCAAAAAAATCTCGATTCGATCGACCATCCTCCAAACCACCGAGGACTCCAGCGTCATAGTTCCCAACAGCAACATGATTAGCAACAAAATTGTTAACTGGAGTTACGAAAACTCGCTACTCTGTCTGCGAGTTCCCGTAGAAGTAGCGGAGAATAGTAACCCGCTGTTAGTGACAGAAACTCTGTTAAATATTGCTTACGCGGAAGCGGGAGTTTTATACGAACCGAATCCGAAAGTATTGTTTGTCGAGTTTGGTGATGATAGTTTTAAATTTGAACTTTTAGTTTGGACGGATAGGCCGATTGAAAGAGAAGTAATTAAAAGTTCTTTGAATTTTGCCATTGAATACAATTTCCGCCAGCATAAAATCGACTTCCCCTTCAATAATAGAGAAATTTATTTGAAAAATCCCGAAGTTCTGTTGTCAATGTTCAACCAAAAAGAAACTGCAATTGACATCAGGAACACTTCCTCTGAAAAAAAGCAAAAGATGCCTATTTTTGGAGACGAAATGAAAAAGCTATCGTCCCTTAGCTGTTTGCTGCGAGAGGTAGAATACTTTGAAAATCTGACGGATCTTGAATTGCGGCAATTGATTGAAGTTGGATACCGCAAACGGCTGCGACCGCAAGAATATTTGTTTCATGAAAACGACCCGGGAGATGCTTTTTACATGATTCTTTCAGGTTCAGTAGAAGTTTTTGTAGAAGCTATTGACAAACACCTGAATAACCTGGGTACGGGTCAGTTTTTTGGGGAACTTTCTTTGATGTTGGGAATCCCCAGAACTGCTTCAGTGAGAGCTTTGGAAGAAACAATTTTGTTTGCTATCAATAAAGAAGGTTTCCAAAAAGTTTTAACTGAACGACCTGATTTATCGGAACAGATTATTAAAGAAATAGTCAAACACAAAGAAGAACTAAGCGAAAGACAGGAATTATTGCGAGAAATGGAATTAGTAGATGCAGCAGAAGAGGAGGAAAATCCTGTAGAATGGGTGAGAAAACGGTTAAAAAATCTATTTAGCGTTTGAAATAATTTCTATGACGCGATTTATTCACGATCTCTTTGCGAAAGAATACCTGGAGGAATTGCTGTCGCCGCTCGGAACGGTTAATATCGGCCGCGATGTGACTTCCGAAGTCCGAGAAATAGATGTTTATTTTACTCCCAGAACCGCAATTCCCGAATACTCAGAAACCCTGGGCTTGTTGGGAAAAATGGCAAACACAACTGCAATTTTTGAACCGTTTCGCAATCCTGCCAACGTCAGCGAAATTTGTAGCTGTCTGGGCAAGTTATTGGACGTGCGAGGTGAGTTAGAGCGAAAATTTAGGAGAGAAAATACTCGCTATGATGACGCTCAGTTACCCAAACTGTGGATTTTGATGCCCACAGCATCGAAAGCATTGGTAGATAGCTTTAATGCGATACCAGACACAGAGAATTGGATGCAGGGAATCTATTTTTTGGGTGAATCTTTGCGAACTGCAATTGTGGCGATTCACCAGTTGCCAGAAACTCCAGAAACTCTGTGGTTGAGGATTTTGGGCAAAGGGGGAGTGCAGCAAAGGGCTATTTCCCAATTAAGCGCTTTAGCTGCCGACGATCCGTTGCGGATTATCGCGCTAGAATTGCTGTATCGGTTACAGTCAAATTTAGTAACCGATGCGCCACAAGAATTAGAGCCAGAAGAGCGGGAGTTAATTATGGCCATTGCACCACTTTTTCAACAACAAATACAAGCAGCACAGCAACAAGCTAGAGAAGAAGGGCTAGAACAAGGGCTAGAAAAAGGGCTAGAACAAGGACTAGAACGAGGCAGACAAGAACAACAACGCTTAATTTTAGAAAACTTTCTGCGAGTTAGATTTGGAGAATTAAGCCCCAAAATGACTGTTTTTCTATCTCCAATATCCAAGTTGGCGGCGGCGGAATTTACAGTGCTGTTGCTGGCAATCTCGATGCTGACCGTTGATGAAGCTGGGCGGGAAGCAGCGGTTAAATTGTTAGCTGAAAGTGCGTTGGAAATGCGATCGCCTGAATTGGGCGATCTTCTGCCTACAGCCGTTACTAATTTATTGGCATTGCCTGTGGCAGAATTGACCTTGTTTGTAGAACAACTGCCACAGTTATCGGCTCAGGAATTGAGGGACAGGTTAGGAAAAACACCTGACTAAAACCTGCGATCGCAGCCATAAAGGGATCTCGCTCTTTATGGCTGCGATCGTTCTCAAATAAAATTCCTAAATTTTGTCGATCGCACTTAGGAATTCGACTGCGCGGATAAAATCAAGTGCAGCAGACCGTCGATCAGTCGATCGCGCTCCATTGGAATAATATCTTTGCCGTGCATCATATGCTGCGTTAACTGGAAATATACCAGCGATCCAATAAAAATCCGCGCCGTTGCCTCCGGATCTGGCAATTTTAACTCTGGATGCGATGCGAAATATTGAGTCAGCCGCTCGATACCCGGTTTAGCTAAGTTTTTCACAAAAGTCTGCGCTAGCTGGGGAAAACGCCCTGATTCCGCAATCACTAACCTCACAAAATTGAGGAATTCAGGTTCCTGCGTCACCTGCTCTAATAGAGTGGTGGCAACGAATCGCAGCGCTACGGCCGGTTCTTCATCCAGAACTGTAAAATGGACTTTTTCTCGCGCCAGCCGCTGTACCAAGGCCACGAATAATCCTTCTTTATCTGCAAAATAGCTGTAAACCGTGGCTTTGGAAACTCCCCCCGTCTTCGCTACCTTGTCCATACTCGTGCCCGCGTAGCCGTGGGTTAAAAATTCTTGCATCGCACCTTGCAGGATTTGCTCGGTTTTGTCACTTGCTGCGGCGCTGTCTGGTTCGCTGGGTTTTGTCCTGGCCATCGCTTGTCTTTGTAATTCTTGCTTCGGGTCTTGACATCATTATACTGAACGGTTTAGTATTTAATTTAGAACTAAACGGTTTAGTTTTATCAACCTAAATGATGAGGTGTGTCATGGTACACCAACCAACAGCCGACGGCTTATCCTCAACTCCATCCCTAGTTAAACAACTCCTAGTTGTGGCAGCAGTAGCAACCCTGGCTGCAGGGGGAACCACAGGCTACACGATCTGGCGATCGCGCATACCCGATCCCAACGCAGTAGCAGCAGCAGCAGCCGTCGCAGCATCCCAATTAACAACAGTTACAGCCTTGGGACGACTCGAACCCAGAGGAGAAGTAATTAAAGTCTCCGCCTCCGGTGCCGCGGAAGGAAACCGGATCGATCGACTTTTGGTGAAAGAGGGAGACACAGTGAAAACAGGTCAAGCGATCGCAATTTTGGACAGTCGCGATCGCCTGCAAGCCGCCCTCGACCAAGCTCAAGAACAAGTGCGCGTCGCCGAGGCAAATCTAGCAAAAGTGAAAGCTGGAGCCAAAAACGGCGAAATCCAAGCCCAAAAAGCGACTATTAGCCGTTTATCAGCCGATCGCAACAACGAGATCGCAGCGCAACAGGCGATCGTTGCGCGCCTAGAAGTCGATCGCAGCACCGAAATCGCAGCGCAAGAAGCCACAATTGCTCGCATCAGGGCCGAACAGCAAGGGGAAATTCAAACTCAAAAAGCCGCAATTGCCCGCCTACAAGCCGAACTCCGCAACGCCCAAAGCGAGGATCGGCGGTACTCCCAACTCTATGAACAGGGAGCAATTTCCGCCTCAACTAGCGACAGCAAAAGCCTCGCAGCCGAAACAACTCAACAGCAACTCAACGAAGGAAAGGCAAAACTAAATCAAATTCAGCAATCGCGCCAACAACAAATTAACGAAGCCCAAGCCAAACTCAACCAAATTCAACAATCGCGCCAACAACAGATTAACGAAGCCCAAGCCAAACTCAGCCAAATTCAGGAATCTCGACAACAGCAGATTAATGAAGCCGTGGCAAATCTCGATCGCATCGCCGAAGTGCGTCCCGTTGACATAGCAGCAGCCGCCGCCGAAGTCAGTTCCGCCGCTTCTGCAGCCAAAGGCGCCAAAGCCAATCTGGATCTAGCTTACATCCGTGCTCCCAGAGACGCCCAAGTCCTGAAAATTCACACGCATCCGGGGGAAAGGGTGGGAAACGACGGCATTGTCGAACTCGGACAAACTCGCGAGATGCTGGCTGTTGCGGAAATCTACGAAAGCGATGTGGACAAAGTACGACTCGGACAAACCGCCAAAATTACTAGCGATGCTTTGACCGGCGAATTGCGCGGAACTGTCGAATATATTGGTTTGCAAGTGCAGCGGCAAAACATTGTTAACACCGATCCTTCTGCGAATATTGATAGTCGAATTGTGGAAGTAAAAGTGCGTTTGGATGCAGCTTCCAGCCAGAAAGTAGCGGGATTAACCAATTTGCAGGTCAAAGTGGCGATCGGCGAAATTAAAGATTAAGTAAGCTGCTACGCATCTAAATTGTATTTTTGGGCGGGCGGGACGCCCACCCCACAAGAATTTGCTCGAATTTGATTGTCAAATTTAGATGAGCCTCAGCTTAAAAAATGTTACTCCCTTCCCGGTAGAAAACTATCTACTTCTTCTTTTCTCTTCCTTCGTGTCCTTCGCGTCTTCGCGGTTCAATAATTACATATTCTTTCTGTACGAAGAGAGTAAACCATCACTCCTATCTCTTCAATCCCAAATCCGAAATCCCCAATCTAAAATCCTATGCTTGGACTCATCCAACCCTTACAAAAATTAAGACGCAGAACTCCCCTCGGATGGCTGCAACTGAGTCACGACAAAGGGCGAATGGCCGTTGCAGTAGCAGGAATTGCCTTTGCTGACGTTTTGATGTTCATGCAGTTAGGCTTTCAAAATGCGCTTTACACCAGCAATACGCGGCTGCATCAAGCCTTGCAAACAGACTTAGTTTTGATTCACCCTCAAGCGCGAAATTTGATTAATTTGTCTTCCTTCTCCAGGCGCAGATTGTATCAAGCAATGAACGTACCGGGCGTCAAATCAGCCGAGCCGCTTTACGTGAAAATTGCTAACTGGAAAAATCCCGAAACTCGGCGCGAAACGTCGCTGATGGTGGTGGGTTTCAATCCCGATCGCCCTGCGTTTGCGCTTCCAGAAGTTAACCAAAATTTGAGCGCGATTAAATTGCCGGATACCGTGTTGTTCGATCGAGCTTCTAGGGGAGACTACCAAGGGACGATCGCGCAAATCGATCGAGGAAAAGCCGTTAAAGCTGAGGTCGAGCGACGCACGATTAACGTCAGCGGTTTATTCACAGTTGGGGCATCTTTTGCCGCCGACGGTATTTTGATGACTAGCGATCAAAATTATTTGCGCCTGTTTGCGAGACAAAACGCCGCGAGTGTTAATGCCGGGTTAATTCAACTGCAACCGGGTGCTGACCCCGTGGAAGTTCAACAAGTTTTGAAAGCATACTTACCGCCGGATGTCAAGGTACTAACAAAACAAGAATTTATCGATTTTGAGAAAAACTATTGGGCTAAGAATACTGCGATCGGCTTTGTGTTTAATTTAGGCGTCGCGATGGGTTTTGTGGTAGGAGTAATTATCGTTTATCAAGTTCTCTCAACCGATGTCAGCGACCACATGGGAGAATACGCTACTTTCAAAGCCATGGGCTACCGCAATGTTTATTTACTCGGTATCGTTTTTGAAGAAGCTCTAATTCTTTCCGTCCTCGGTTTTTTGCCGGGAGTAGGAGTCTCTCTCGGACTCTACTCTTTAACTCGCAAAGCTACAAATTTACCCCTTTATATGACGCTGCTTAGAGCATTTATAGTATTACTTTTGAACGTGATTATGTGCACTATTTCAGGAGCTATTGCCACTCGCAAACTGCAAGCAGCCGATCCAGCAGATATGTTTTAAGGGAAAATGAATCAGTTTATAAGATTCGGCGGTTTCAAGCGCTACTACACAAACGAAGTCCGCCTTCGCGGACTAAAGAATAAAGGGGTATTGAAGCCTGATTTGGTATAAAGTCCTGACTGCACACATATTTTTTGTAATCATTCTCTTGTTTTCCATCTGCGTTCTCGGCGACCAAAGGGGTTTATTCTTAAATCTCAAACCTCAAATTAATAAGTTATGAATTCTACTACTCTCTACCCAACAACCAACGCATTACAGATTCCTGCACCAGTAATTTCCGCGCACCAACTCGACCACTACTTCGGTCAAGGTCAACTGCGAAAACAGGTACTTTTTGACATTAATCTCGAAATTAATGCAGGTGAAATCGTGCTGATGACGGGGCCGTCTGGTTCGGGAAAAACTACGCTTTTAACTTTGATTGGCGGACTGAGATCCGGTCAATCGGGAAGTCTCAAAATTCTCGGTCAAGAAATGTGCAAAGCGAGTGCAGACCAATTGGTAAAGGCGCGGCGCAAAATAGGGTACATTTTTCAGGCGCACAACTTACACCGCAGTTTGACGGCGCTGCAAAACGTGCAGATGGGTTTGGAAGTTCACGGGAATTTGTCGCGTTCCCAAATGCGCGATCGCTCTGCAAAAATGCTAGAGTTAGTAGGACTGGAACAGCGGATTAACTATTATCCAGATGATTTGTCGGGAGGACAGAAACAAAGAGTTGCGATCGCCCGCGCTTTGGTCAGTCAACCGCAAATTGTTTTAGCTGACGAACCAACAGCCGCCCTGGACAGCAAATCCGGTCGCGAAGTGGTGAATTTGATGCAGCAACTAGCCAAAGAACAGGGTTGTACTATTTTGTTAGTAACCCACGATAACCGAATTTTGGATATTGCCGATCGCATTGTTCACATGGAAGATGGAAAATTAGCCTAATTTTTAAATTTCCGAAGAATAGAAATCACCCATAACTCCCCCATTTTCAATTTTGGATGTCAAAATTTAATCCAAAATTGCCAAACCCCAATCTAAACTCGTCCGGGGACTATTCACTAATTACTAACAACCAATCCTGGGCGGTCAATCCCCAAATTTTGCAGGTACATTGCTTCGAGTTTGGGCATCGACGATTCCACAGAACCGCCATAACGCCGAAAAGAAGGCCAGATGTAAGCGAGTTTTCTGACTGCTGACTCCAATCGCCCCGCTTCTATATCTTCTAAGGCACCTTTTTCTCGGATTAACTCTATAGCCATCAAATCTTGATTTTGGGGGCTGAAATCGCGGACGCCAAATTTTTTGGCAAATCTGTCCCAGGTTGTGCTGAGAAACTGATATCGCCCCGCTGCGTCGGAACAGAGTTTTTTGCCGTAGCGGCGGCCGCACCTCATTTCCCTGGGATGATCTTGAAAGCTGACAAATTTCGTGCCGGTGTACTGGGTGCGGTAGCCGTCGGCGCTAGCGGTTCCTTCGGCGGCGGCAATTGTGTCGAGAAAGGCTTTCACTCGACGTTCCGGGCCGATGCTATCGAGTCTGTTATCCTGTATGGACTCTGGTGAATTGAGGGTTGCAGTTTCGGGTTCTCGATCGAGCTCGATGTTATTCTCTCCTTTGTCTGGTGAATCGAGGACCGCAACTTCCAGCAGGCGTTTCGGGGTGGGCGAGCTTTCTACCGAGACCGATTGTGCCCACAGCAGCCTCGGCGTCATTCGACCTAAGAAAAAGCACAAACAGATTAAGAAACCCCAAGAGAGTTGAAAACGAAGGCGTTTGGACAGTTGCCTGCGCTGCCGCACCGGCCACCCGTGCAGAGGGAGGGCTGCGGGCAATATTCCCGTTTGCTGGCCGAAGGCGAACAGCGATTTCAGCGCTAGCAAGGTTTGGTTGTAGAAACCGGGTGCAAGTTTCCGAGCTCTCATTGCTGCGGCGAAAGTCTCGACATCTGTCAGAGTCACTTCTGCCAGCGGTTTTTCTACAAACAGCCGAAAACGGTTGGTCGCCTGCCAGCTAAAGCGCTTGCTGCGGGGGGATTGGCCCTCCACCCACAGGCGAATTAGCTCGATGTCTGAAATGGGTTGTAGATGGCTTCCCAGATGTTCTGGTGCGTACAAGAGTACCTCCTGATATCACTTCTAGTTGAAGGTTCCCAGTTAGAACGGATGAGTGAAACAGGGGCTCAAGGGAAACTCGCTTCAACTATACTAAGTGATACTACTAAGCGCTCACCGGGTCAAGCTCAAGGGCCGATTGTTCGAGCAGTTGAGTGTAAAGTTGACCCAGTTGGGAGCCGATACCGTTCCAACTGAAATAGGTTTCGACGCGCTTGCGGCCTGTGTGTCCGAGTTGCTGGCGCCATACTGAGTCAGCTAACAAGCGATCGAGCGCCTCGGCAAAGGCTGCTTCATTTTTCGGCGGCGCGAGCAAACCTGTTTCTTGCGGCACTACAGTATATTTGAGCCCTCCCACGTCGGAGGCGATTACGGGCGTGCCGCAGGCCATCGCTTCAATGGCCACTAAACCGAAGGGTTCGTAGTGGCTGGGAACGACGCACACATCGGCGGCGGCGTAGTAGCCGGGGAGAATGTCTCGGCTCAAGGCGCCGGGAAAACTGGTAATGTCGCTCAGCCCGAGTTCTTCAACGATGCTGCCGATACGATCGCGCTCTTTGCCATCGCTTTCCCCCGCACGCCACCCGCCACCAATTATGAGTTTTAAATCGGCTTTGGGCACCGCCGACCGACTGACGGCGCGGACTAAGGTTTCGATGCCCTTGCGGCGGTCGAAACGGCCGACATACAACACGACTTTGGTTTCGGGGGCTATTCCCAAGTGGCGGCGGGCGGTCGCTCGGGCGATCGAGCCGAACCGTTCAGTGTCGGTACCGCAGGAAATGATGTCAATATTGCCTTTTGAGGAAACCAGAGACCTCATGTGTTCTTTTTCTTGGGGACTGGTAGCCACTACGCGATCGGCTGTTTCCAAAAGTGTTTTTTCTACTTGCAGCCTGGTTTTGGCAATCATCGGAATTGTCGAAACCGACTTGTATTTAATTGCTGCCAAAGAATGGTAAGTGTGAACTTGCAGCAGAGGTTGCGATTTTTTCAACTCCATTCCCACCCAAGAAGACAGCCAGTAATTTGTGTGAACTAACGGATATTGAAAGCCTGACTCTAACTGAAACTTCTGAAATTCTTGAACAAAGATTGGTAAATATCCGTAGAGTTCATCGCGGGGAATAAATTCTTGTGGCCCTGCTACTAGCCGAATTGTCCGGCAATTCGGACTGTGCTGTACAATTCTTGCTTGTTGGCGATCGGATGAGCGGGTGAACATATCAACTTGCCACCCCTGTTTCGCCAGAGATTCCCCTACTTGACGCACGTAAACATTTTGCCCGCCCGCTTCTTGTTTGCCAATTTCCACAGAGGGATCGCCGTGTACCGATATAAGAGCGATACGTTTTTTACTTAATGAAATCATGATTGTTTACCAAAAATTAAAAATATTTCAGGAGAAGATTGAAGTTCAATTTTGGCTGCTGCGCCGGGACTGGAATCTTCTAGCTAATTTGTATTAAAGTCAAAATGCGGGATCGAGAAATCATCCTGAAGGGATAAGTTGCAGAGAAAAATTGACATACGACTTCCTTCTGCTGACAGAGACGTGCAGCAGCTCAAACTCTAGATAATCTAAATAGAAATTAATGAGGGTGAAGGGAATTTGCCGGATTCTGGTCGGTGTAAAACTCGAACCTGCTTTCAGCTTGGTGTTCGAGATGCGAGGTCAGTCGAAGGTATAATTTTTACTTCTCTGGATAAATTGGTAGGGATTTGGAGAAAGCAGAAGTAGGTGGCCCCGAAGACAGAATGTTACAGGGTCAGAGAAAAAAAAAGCAAAATTATTGCCTAGAAAATTTTTCTTTCTTTCCGCCTTCCGCCTTCTGCCTTTTTCCCTCTTCCTTCTGCGTTCTGCTTCTTACTTCTTATCTCAAACTAGGAATTCTTGTTTAACCTCAAATTTCCCGTTTGTGTAATGTTAAGATTTCTTCCGGTGTTTGCGTGCGGAGGATTCTCCGTTTTCGCTGTTGAGGATATTGTTTCGCGAACCTTGCATTCGGGAACCGTATCTGTTAGCCCAAACTTGGGTAAACTCGGCACCTAAGAACAGAATTTGAGCGGAATAATTAATCCAAAGCAGGATAATCACGAACGAGCCCGCAGCACCGTAGGTAGAGGCGATACCGCTACCTCCGAGGTAAACTCCAATTAGGGATTTGCCGATCGTAAACAGCACTGAGGTGATGGCGGCGCCGATCCAAACATCATTCCAGGCAAGATGGACATCGGGCAAAAGTTTGTAAATTAAGGCAAAAAGCAGCGTAACTACGCCAAAGGAGATAGCAAAGTCCACAATCTGCCAAATGCCGACTGGTAATTGCAGCCAGTTGTTCAACCAATAGCTGACGGCGGCTAAAACGGCGCTAATTACTAAAGATACTAGCAGTAAAAAGCCTATGCCTAAAATCATTGCAAAAGACAATACGCGGTCTTTCAGGAATCCCCAGATGCCTTGTCCGGGAGGCGGTGAAACATTCCAAATAGTATTGAGGGCTTCTTTGAGATTAGTAAACACGTTGGAAGCGCCCCACAAAAGTGTAGCGATGCCGACTAAAGTAGCAATCATTCCTGACTTTGGTTCGGAGGCTTTGAGGATGAGTTCTTGGACAGTTTGGGCGCCATCTTTGCCGATTAAACTTTGGAGTTGGGCGACGATTTGACCTTGGGCTGCCTCTGGACCAAAGACTACACCGACGATCGCAATTACGATAATTAGCAGCGGGGCCAGGGAGAAGACTGTGTAATAGGCTAGGGCGGCGGCTAAGGTTGGCGCTTTATCTTCTTGCCATTCAGTAAAAGTTTGTTTGAGCAGCGATATGACTGTTTTTAAGTTCACGGTCTTTGGTTTCCTTATACTTATCGTCCCAGGGATTCTAATAGGTTAAGAGTTTTTTAGCCTCGGCCACAAGATAGATTTATCAATTAGCAAATTCGGAAGATTACTTTTATGTCAGATTCCCACACAACTGTTAACAAGACCGATGTAAAATCGTCCAAAAAAACAATTTCTTGGGCAAAACTGAGCGCATTAGTAGCGGTAGTCAATTTCTTGCTGGTGCTTTTCCATTTCAATTACCTTCAGTTGCGCCCTGTTTATCAGAGCTATTTTCCGGGTTTAGTTAAAATTTATGACCCGATAAAAGGCATTGATTCGAGTTTAGCTAATCCCGAATATTTGAAAAGCGCTGACCAGTTTTGGCGAATTGATACGTTTTTTATCGGTTTTTTTGGGGCGGAATTTTTGATTAAAAGTCTGTTCCACACCCGCCGTAAACCGGGGGTAACTTGGTTTGATTTTGTGCTCAGGCGCTGGTACGAGGTGTTTCTGGTGATACCGATTTGGCAGGGGTGGCGGATTCTGCCAGTATTGGTGCGCCTTCACAAGTCGGGTTTGGTGAATCTCGATCGCGCAGTTGCTCAAGTTACCTACGAACCGGTGGCTTATTTAGCCAATACGATCTCGGAATACATGATGGTGCGGTTTATCAATCAAGCTAAAAATTCGATCAAACAGGGCGACGCGGCGCAGATGTTGCTGGCGCAGCAGCCCTACCTTCATGTCAATCAGGAAAATACGATCGAACAAATTACCAAGCGGATTTTGGATCTGACAATTTACAAAGTTTTGCCGCAGGTGCAACCGGATTTGGAAGAATTGCTGCACCACAATTTGGAAACAACCATCAAACAGTCGGATTTTTATCAAATCCTGCAAAATTTCTCTCCGATTAACATTTTGCCGACGGAGATGACGGAACAGGTAGCGAATTATTTGGCTCAAACTGCTGTGGATGTGGTAGCTAATACTTATGAAGACGATAAAGGTAGAAAAATTCTAGATAATTTCAGCCAAGAATTTAATCAAAGTTTGCGGCGGGAATTGCAAGATGAGAAAACTCTCGGGGAATTGCAGTCGCTGGTGTCGGATTTGTTAGAAGAAGTGAAGTTGAATTACATTCAAGGCGGGTTGAAGTCCGATCCGGTGCAGACTTTTACGGAAATTAACTCGCTCCGGGGAGTAAGGGAGAGTTGATACAGCAATGAGTTCCGGTGTTGTGAATTAGATTTTTTTTTACTCACATCTTGCATCATTGTTAAGAACAGGCTTTCCGGCCTGTTCCACAATAAAATTCATCTCTTGTGGAACAGGCCGGAAAGCCTGTTCCTAAACAAGTAATTGAGAATGGTGCAATATCTCAGTTAAAACGAACCGCGAAGACGCCAAGGGCGCGAAGGAAGAGAAGAGAAAGAGTTCACAAGTTATACGGGTAAGGTGCGCCGAGGTGCACCTACCAATAAGGGTAGTGGGGATATCCGAAATCTCTGGGAATAAACCTATCTGAATTCCAAGCTAAAATAAAAGAATTAACCTAAAACATCTATCATATTAGATATCTATCTTGAACAACCTTACTTGCCTGGAAATAGAAGTCGCTCAAACAATGCTGAGATTAGCAATGTTGCTGGGCTTAACACTTTTAATCGCCTTTTTTGTGGCATCAGAACTAGCATTAGTATCAGCCGATCGCCATCAAATCCGCCAACTCGCCCACTTGGACGATCGCCCAACCGCTAAAACCGCCGAACTCGTCCACCAAGCTCAGAACAACATACCGCATTACCTGTCTGTGACTCAAACTGGCACAACAGCAGGGAGTTTGCTGTTGGGTTGGTTGGGTGAGGGAGCGACTGTACACTGGATCGAACCGTGGATCGACAAATTGCCGATCGGTCATTTGCCGGCCGTGCTGACTGCTCATTCGATCGCAGTTCCCGCAGCTTTTATCTTAGTAACTTACGTAGAAATAGTCTTAGGAGAACTCATTCCCAAAGTATTAGCAACCCACGCCCCAGAACGCACCGCTTTGCTGTTGATGCCGACCCTCGAACTCTGCTCGAGATTACTGTGGCCGCTGCTAGCAATTCTCAACGGTACCGTGCGGCTGCTGACAGGTTGGATTACCAGTAAAGAGTCTCAACCGCTGCTGTCACCTTCCCAAGCAACTTTCGTTCAAAAAGATGCTCATTCGGCACTAATTTCAGGCCTATGGGAAGTGAAAGCAGTTAACGAAAAACTCGGGTTACACCTGCCGACTGACCAAGCTTACCAAACAATCGCCGGATTCGTGATCCACAATTTAGGTAAAATGCCAAATCAAGGCGATCGGCTATTGTGGGGCGAGTTAGAAATAGAAGCAGAAAATGTAGTAGAAGGCAGTTTAGAAACAGTGCTGCTGCGCCAAGTAACTCGTCCTTTGTTTGAGACTCATCAACCAGAACTTGTGTTAAATTGATCCTAAATCAGGCTTAAATACTTCCTCGCTTTATGTGTGTGAGGTTGTAATTAGTCGCTCAGTGCGACAACCTACCAGAAATCTGCAAATTGCATAAAGCACAGTTTATGAGGTGGATATGCTGAAAACGCTTTGGGCTACTGTTCGACAAGGGAAAATTGAACTGCTGGAGTTATCAGAATTACCCGAAGGGGCAAAAGTATTAGTAACAGTTTTACCTGATGAAGAAGGTGAGTTTTGGCTTCAAGCCAGTCAAACACCACTAGATAGAGTTTGGGACAATACTGAGGATGATGTTTATGCCCAGCTCCTCTAAAAATGACCTAATTTTGGTTAGATATCCCTTTTCAGACTTGTCTAGTTCTAAGGTAAGAGTAGTGTAGTAAATACTATCCGATGGGTTCGGTTGTCCATAAGCTGAGCTTTTTAGCAGACGTTAGACTTGAGAAGTGGTCATTAAGTAACAAATTATGCCTTTTACACACTATGCCTTAGATAACTACTTCGCTCAGGAAATTTCAGCATTGTCTGAGTGTAATGCTCCCGATCTAGGAGAGCATTTAGCTGAGGTAGAACCTTTAATGGATAACTTTATTTTTAATTCTATATTCACATTTCCTCTTAAAACCGAGTACAAACCTTATATTTTTGGAATCATCCGTCGCGTACAAATGGCTTTAGTTGAGTATCAAAATGGTCGTACTCTACTGCTTTTATATTTAAATGAGAGCAAAAAGAACATATCTTTATATTTTCAAGCGCTTTCTCATTTTGAAATAGCAGTTACACAATTATATCAGGCTTACGAATTTTGGAGAAAACTCGGAAAAAAAATAGAGTCAAAGGAAACGAATTTGTTTAAAACAGGAGACGGTAGCTCTCATGAAAAGCTTAATAGACTTTACAATATTAGCAAGCATCTTGAAGCGTCAACTATACCTGAAGGCAATTTACACCATGTTTGGATTTCCAACAATGGTATTTGTGCAAGCGGAGTCACAATGTCGTTTACAGAGTTAGCAGAGCTTGTTAAAGAATACGTAGCTCTTGCTAATGCCTTTTCTAATCCAAATCAAGATTCAATTCCCTAACTAATCGATCGCGCTGGGCGAGCCGCTGCCCGCCCTACGCGAGATCCGTTTACTTCACAGCAAGCTCGATCGCACCCCCAACAAACTGCTCGTAATCCGCCAACAACCACGGAGGCAAACAAGTATTCGCATCCTGAACCCGCAACTGTCCACGGCGACAATACAGCATCGCCGCCAACAAATTATTTACAGCTTTAGGCGCTCCAAACCCTTTACTCAACTCAACAACCAACGAGTTAAAAAACTCGCGATCGCTCTCATGCAGTGGCTCGTTAATAAACCCGCTGCCCAGCATTGCTTTGTAACCCTTGCCAAAATCGCTCCGGTACAAAAGTTCCAGTTGTTCTCCGGAAACGCTCAGCCACAAATCAGCCATTTGCTTGCGAATATGCCGCAGATCTGCTATTGCCAATTCAGCCGTCGGGTCTATTTCATAGAGATTGACGGCAGCAGTTAATTGATTGAGAAACTGGGGCAGATAATCTTGTTTGACAAGTGTTGGTTCTGTTGTCGCGAATACGCTTTCAAACACCTTTTCGTAATCTTCAAGCAACCACTGCGGCAAGCGGGTGCGAGCATCGGGAACCCGCATTTTTCCCGGAACAAAATACAGCATCGCACCCAGCAGAGCATTGATAGCTTGAGGCTGCACCAACCCTTGGCTAATTTCAGTCAATTTCTGCAAAAACTGCTGTTCGGCTTCAGTCATCGATTCTGCTTGCAAGCCGCAGCTAAGTATTGCTTGATATCCCTTGCGAACTTCTCCTCGGTAAAAACTTTCGAGTTTCTCTGAAGGAACAGTCAGCCAAAAATCAGCCATTTGTTTTCTAATTTGGCGGAGTTCCAAAACTACCGATTCGTCAGACGGATCGATGCGGTAAAGATTGACGCATCCTAACAGTTGATTCGCAAATTGGGGGGAGTGAATGTATTGAGCTAACAAGTCAGAAGTTGAATCAGACTTGACAGCGGCTTCACTCTCAAAAACTTGTTCGTAATCCTCAATTAACCAGTGTGGCAAACGGTTGCGAGCGTCGGGAATTCGCATGGTTTCCGGCGGGAAATACAGCATTGCGGCAAGCAAGGCGTTGACAGCTTTGGGATGCACTAATCCTTTGCTAATCTGGGTTAATTGCTGCAAAAATATTTGTTCGCTTTCGATCATCGGTTGACGTTGAAAACCGCTCTTTAGCAGGATTTGATAGCTGTTACCTGAAGCGCTCCTGTAGGCAGTTTCGAGGTTTTCGGCGGGAAGGTTGAGCCAAAAATCAGCGATTTGTTTGCGGATTTGACGCAGTTCGGATATTGCTGAGATGTTTGATGAGTTTCTTTGGTAAAGCTTGAGGGCATTCGAGAGCATCTCGCCCAAATCTGGCTGCTTGGGAATGCTATCCTGTAAGTTGCGCGATGCTTCCAGGTGGCTGGTTTGCCATTTGCCAAAGAGTTCTTGGAATAATTTGCCGATCGCCCCAGAGTATGCAACACTGTCAAAACAAGCCGGATTAGCTTGCATTTTTTGCTGAATTTCCTGGCGATAGCGTTGCCGAAGTTCAGGATTAGTGCCGAGAGTAACTGCTAGCTGAATGTAAGATGCTTCACTATTGGCAATTAAATCTGGCATAGAGAGCGATCGTACCACCGCCGCCCCCATTCTCGATCGCAAAGTATCGCCATCCCTAACCACCGTTGGAAGTCCCACCTCTAACGGATCTACAAGGGAAGTAGTCCCCGCATAGGGATAGGAATCCAAATAAACATCCCCCAACTTCAAAACTTCTTTAACATCCGCACGGTTAGGAAAACTCTTCAACACCCGCAAACGATTACTCTCAATGCCATACTTAGCAAAAACGGCTTTCATATTATTCACAAAAGCCCCTCCAGGATAATGATTAGTCCAGCTAGGACCGAAGGGCATTAAAAACAGCACCGAATTAGGAACAGCCGCCATAATTTTTGCCCATGTTTCCCTTAACTCCGGCACTAGCTTATACAAATTAGCGCTCGAAATAAACACAACCGATTCCTCGGAAATGCCGATACTATTTCTGGTGAAATTAATGTTAGGAGTATAAGGTTCGAGGGTATAGCTAAAACAGCAACCAGGCCCGTCAATAGTGGCTAATTCCTCGCGATAATGCTCCTGTCCTTCAGGTGCAGGTTCCATCAACTTACCAGCAATGTAATAGTCAATGTGTCGCATTCCCGTGGTAATGGGAGAATTAAAACAGGTAGTTTGTACCCGCGCCAATCGATGCAGCGCCAGTAAACTAATCGGATGAGTAACCGCAGTAATATTGGTAGCAATCAGCAGAATATCTAAATCATCAGCGCGGATTGTCTGAACTTGACTTGGCAAGTCATTAGACAGTTTAACCAGTCTGTCAGCGCGACTCTGACAATACTGTTCTAGTTTATTCCCGTCGAGATTGAGAGCGTATAAAATAATTTCAAATTGCTCTCGATTCAGATATTCAAAAGCTGGCAAGGTAGCGAAAGTTTCCGTCATCGCCCCGAAATGTTTAGTCAGGACACCAAGGCGAATTTTCGGTCTGTTCGCAGGTCTAGCCGGAAAAATGCAATCAAGCGCAGCGCCACGATTTTTCATGGCATATTCAATAATATCTGCCCGCTTTGTGTATATATCCTTGAGATTTTCACTATTGAAGTACAGAGGGATAAAGTTAGCGCTTTTGGTAAAGAACCAGGCGATTTCCTGCCAGACTTGTGAGTTTTGGTTCTTGAAGATATTGCTATGCAAATAACTGACCCATCCCTGCACATACCGGCAATAATTGTCAGCCTCTCCTATTTCTTGAAAGAGAGTAGGCGCAGCAAACATAAATTTGAGGTAGTCGTTGACAAACCAATTAGGTATAACTGCATTTTCATAGTTCAGCAGTAACTGATCTGCACGACGGTAGAGGGCGGCTGCTAGTAGGTAGTTAATATCTTTGGGATTTTTAATTCCCTGGGAGAGATGCGATGCTAGTCGATCGATAACAGTCTTTTCGGCATCTGTCAGCGCTTCATCTTTGATGTTACTGTTGAGCAATAGCTGATGCGCCTTACCAGCATCACCGCCATAGGCATTTGCCAGTTGTTCAGCAGGCAGATTCAGCCAATAATTGGCAAGTTGCTGCCGGGATTGGCGGATGTTAGCGAGGTTTACTTCATTAGCTTGGTCTTTTTGATACTCTCCCACATATTGGGACAGCAAAGTTAAAAATTCTTCAGGTTTGTTAAATTCAACTAATTCATTAGCTATTAAATTGCCGTGTTGCTGCAAAATTTGCTGTGACCAACGCACTTCTTCGGGTTGGTAAAGTTGAGAGTGGAGGTGAATAATTGTGGCTCTCATTAAGTCTAATTTTGGGCGATCGCTAGCCATTTTTTGGGTTCTGCTAGATCCGTCGCCGTGCTGCCTGTAATAGAGGTAAGGCTTAGGTAATCGATCGCCTAACCAGCCTTTTTCATAGGCAGAAACCCAAAATTCCCAATCTTCGCATCCCAGCTTCATCACTTTTTTCAAGCCGCCTACTTGCTCGTAAATCTCCCTTCTAAAGAGGGAAGTAGCGGGGGCTTGATTGTCTCTTAAAAACCGATTGACATCAAAGTCACCGTGAACAACTAAATCGCAATTTGCTCCGAAGTGCTGCACATCTGTATAGACAAAACCCACATTCGGTTTTGCTAATAAAATTTCCACGCACTCCTCGATAAATTTGGGATGAAGTTTATCATCAGCATCTAGGAATAAAATAAACTTTCCTGACGACTGCTGAACGCCAACATTTCTCGAATCTGCGGGTCCCGTGTTGGGTTTATCTATGAGGCGAAGCGATTTTTGAGGATACAGTTTAATTAAATAATTGGCGAAGTTGCTGGTATCATCAGTGCTGCCATCATTGACAATTATGCACTCCCAGTTTGGATAAGTTTGACGGACAACACTTTCCACAGCTTCTCTGAGTAAAGTTGCGTGGTTGTAGCAGGGAATGATTACGCTAACGAGTGTTTCTGCGGAGGTGCGGTAGGGCATGGCATTTAGCTGTGATGGAGAGATTGAAACAGGTAATGTAGTGGCTGGTTTTACACCTCGGCGGGTGAGCCCATATTCATCCCATATTTGCCGAGTTTCTTGCTGCGATATTGGCGATGAATGTTCCAAACCTTGTTGATTTTCGCAGTACAAGCCGAGAATTTCTGGCAAGTGCACAATATTTTCGGTTTTGCCAATCCGCAGCCAAAATTCGTAATCGCCAGCCGCCCTAAATTCGGTTCGGAAATAGCCGTATTTTTCGTGCAGCGATTTTCTCCACATCGGCTGGGGACCAATAATGCAGCGCCGTTCCAGTTCGCTGTAGTCAAAGGCTGGCCAATTCCAGCACTTTTCTGCTTGGGTTTTTGCAAAAGTATCGTTAGCTGTGCTGGTGATTAATTGGTCAGCATAAACCAGACTTACTGGGGCATTTTTATCCAAGTATTTCGCCATGATTTCTAGGGCATCGGGGCGGTGTCTGTCATCGGTATTAGCATTAGTCATGTAAGCTCCGCGCGACATCTTAATGCCTCGATTCCAGGCTGCATA
This sequence comes from Microcoleus sp. MON1_C5, assembly GCF_036701875.1. Lineage (NCBI taxonomy): Bacteria > Bacillati > Cyanobacteriota > Cyanophyceae > Oscillatoriales > Microcoleaceae > Microcoleus > Microcoleus sp. MON1_C5. The sequence continues at coordinate 37,380 of NZ_JAUBRN010000013.1, forward strand.
TAATGTCTCGCGGTCCAAAGTGCGATCGTACACAATATTCGGATATTTCGCTTGAAATTCCCGCACAACAGACTGTTCATTTTCTTGGGAACCGCTGTCAATCACTATGATTTCCAGTTTGCCTTGTTTGTACAGCGTTTGCTCTACCAAGTCCTGCAAGCAGCCGCGGATAAATTTTTCGGAATTGTAAGTAGAAACGATCGCAGATACTTTAAAAGCCGACGGGACAGGCTGGGAGTTCTCACCATTCCCTAATTCCCCCTGCAAGCCTGCATCAGTTGGCTGTTGAACGGAAGGATTCTCCGAATGTGCGCGCTCAGCTACTTGAAGCAAAAGTGAGCTAACAGTTGCAGCCATTTTCGACCAAGAAAACTTCTTAGCTTGCTCTAACCCCGCCGCAATTAATGAGTTGCGGACAGCGGGCTGCTGTATTTCCTGCAAAGCATTGACAAGCCCAATAACATCATCCCCGTTTACATAAACCGCTGCTTGTCCTGCTACTTCTGGAATCGAACCGTTTGGACAGGTGATGACTGGACAACCGCAAGCCATTGCCTCAAGGACTGGCAACCCAAAGCCTTCATATTTCGACGGATAAACTAACACTGAAGCACCAGAATAAGCAGCTCTCAGTTCGCTGTCGCTTAGTTGCAGCGTGTGGACAGTATTCCCAGAACAGTACAATTTCAACTCTGGTTCTAATACAGGTTTGCCACCTGCACAGACTATATCAAAGTCAAACTTGTTGGCAAGTTGAGAAAAGGCTTTGAAGAATAATATCCCGTTCTTGTAACCATGCCAGCCTACCCTTTCGCCTACCAAAAGAAAATAGGGCTTGGTAATGCTGTATTTTGACTTAAAGCCTGAAACTTCTTCTCTATCGGCTGGCGAAAAATTGGCATCAATGCCACAGTGCGCTACAGCGATAGAATTTGAAGAAATCTGCGGAAAAACCTTAATTAAATCGCGGGCTGTATTTTCCGAAATGGTGATGTAAGCAGAGGCGTGGCGGATACCGCAATGCTTTTCTCTCCACTCGGGATGACCAATATTTTGTCCCCTCAACTCTGGAATCATGTCATAGGCCATGAATACCGATGGCGTTGACAAAGGCGTTGTATAATAAGTAGAAATAAATAAATCGGCTTTTTCTTCATTGCAGATTTGTTGGAGCATTTGGCGGTCGGCATCGGTTTTGCTGTAGTCGTAGCGGGCTACATTCCGGTACTGAATGCCGGGAACTTTGGGGGCGCTCCCTGCTCTGTCAAGAACTATAATGTTTTTGGCAAAACCATTTTCTGCCCAGTTTTCTAGCAGCGATTTCCAGACGCGACCAATGCCGGTGCTGTTGAGCTGATAAAATACGCCGTCTATTACAATTTTTCTACTTTTTTCAGGAGGTATGACAGCGGGAGTTGTCATTGATTTGCGGTTCTCTCTGTTTTCAATTTTTCTCAGGGCTTCCTCGTAATCCTGTTGGAGTAATGAAGGTTTTTTCAATTCCGGCTCTTTGTAAGATGATAAGCTTTGAAAAAGTTGAGGCTGAATTTCCTTGTCTGAAAAAATATGCAATGAATCGCCGTTAGAGTAAAAGTTTAAATTAAATTTGTCGGCAATTATCGAGAGGGCTTTGCTGGTATAAATAGAAATGTGCTGACCTTCATCTAGGGCATAGTACCACCAGTCGTTGGGCTTGGGGTTGTTGGCTGGCAGCAGTTTGGTACTGAATAAAATATTGCGGGAAAATTTGAAGATTTTTTGGATATCCTCCAGCGGATTAACAAAATGCTCAAATACTTCAAAAGCTGTCACTAATTCGTAGCTGTAGCTGCTGTTTTCGTCTGCCTCAAATCCTTGAGCAAATATATTCTTACAATATTTATCGTGCCAAAAAAAATCCCATCCAAAATCTCTCATCATCCGAACAAATACACCGTATCCGCCCCCGTAGTCTAAAAATTTAGCGCTGTGATTGAACAAATTAAAAATAATATTATTGGCGGCGTTTGAGAACATCGTGCTTCTCGATAACATTCCCACGTCGCTGCTAGCTATGGCTTCTGAATAAGCCTCATCAAGCCAGTAGGGTTCTTCAGTTTGAACAAAGCCGCAATTTGAGCATTGAAAATACTCGACGTTATATTTTTTTAGGAGCCTAGCCACAGCAAAGGTGTTTGTTGGAAAATCACAAATATTGCACTTCATTTTGATTATTTAAACTTACAAAATTATTCAACTAACTGCCTGTATTGGAATGCCGAATATTTCTGAGACTTAACTAATTTTCTAATAGTCCTAAGTGATTACAGTGCGATCGGCTAGACTGTTTTTATGCTGACGATTGAACTCTTCGGACGGTTCCTCAAGGGTTTACCGTTATGTATACAACTGGTCAATCAACAGAAACATCCTACACCAATGCAGCCCAGACTCAGATATCCGATCGGGAGTCAGCCCCCTCAAGATTACTGTGACTAAAGGCTTGACAATTTTTTATTTCTAGTATATGTAACTGTTGAGTACAGCACCCGAATCTTCTGACGCAGCCCAGGGCTGTTCCGTTCCCGCGACCTCAGACCGCCACAGCATGGCCGGGATTCCTCACCACACAAAAACAAGTTACAATTACGTTAAGATTGATGAACATAAATAAAAATTCCCAAATCACAGGGACTAAAAATTAGGAGGATCGACCTCGGTGAATAAACGCTGGAGAAACGCTGGCCTGTACGCACTGCTGGCTATTGTAGTCATTGCCTTAGCAACGGCTTTTTTTGACAAACAGCCCCCAAGCCGCGAAGTTTGGAAGTACAGTCAATTCATTCAGGAAGTCGAAGGCAAGAGAGTAGACAAAATAAATATCAGTTCAGATCGCAGCAAAGCCCTGGTCACAGCCCAGGACGGCAACAAGGTACTCGTTAACCTGCCGAACGACCCCGAACTGATCAACATCCTGACCAAAAATAACGTAGATATTTCAGTTCTGCCCCAAAGCGACGAAGGCTTCTGGGTAAAAGCCCTCAGCAGCCTGTTCTTCCCGATTCTGCTTTTGGTCGGACTGTTTTTCCTGGTGCGGCGCGCCCAAAACGGGCCCGGCAACCAAGCCATGAACTTCGGCAAATCCAAAGCTAGAGTCCAAATGGAGCCGCAAACTCAGGTGACTTTCGGCGACGTGGCCGGCATCGAACAAGCCAAGCTAGAGCTCGCAGAAGTCGTGGACTTCCTGAAAAATGCAGACCGCTTCACGGCAGTCGGAGCAAAAATCCCCAAAGGCGTGCTGCTGGTCGGCCCTCCCGGAACAGGCAAAACCCTGCTGGCAAAAGCAGTGGCGGGAGAAGCAGGCGTTCCCTTCTTCTCGATTTCCGGTTCAGAATTTGTGGAAATGTTCGTGGGTGTCGGTGCTTCCCGCGTCCGCGACTTGTTTGAACAAGCTAAATCGAACGCTCCTTGTATCGTATTTATCGATGAAATTGACGCCGTAGGCCGCCAGCGGGGCGCTGGTTTGGGCGGTGGTAACGACGAACGGGAACAAACCCTGAACCAGTTGCTGACCGAAATGGACGGCTTTGAGGGCAATACTGGCATCATTTTGATTGCTGCCACGAACCGCCCCGACGTGCTTGATGCAGCGCTGCTGCGTCCGGGTCGCTTCGATCGCCAAGTTGTAGTGGATCGCCCCGACTTCGGAGGCCGCCTAGAAATTCTCAACGTTCACGCCCGCGGCAAAACTTTGTCGAAAGACGTGGACTTGGAAAAAATCGCCCGCCGGACACCCGGTTTCACCGGTGCGGATTTGTCCAACCTACTCAACGAAGCAGCAATTTTAGCCGCGCGCCGCAACTTGACCGAAGTCTCCATGGATGAAGTCAACGATGCGATCGACCGCGTGCTCGCAGGCCCGGAAAAGAAAGACCGCGTGATGAGCGAAAAGCGCAAAACTTTGGTAGCTTACCACGAAGCCGGTCACGCTTTAGTCGGCGCGCTGATGCCCGACTATGACCCCGTGCAGAAAATTAGCATTATCCCCCGCGGCCGCGCTGGCGGTTTGACTTGGTTCACACCAAGCGAAGATCGGATGGATTCTGGCTTGTATTCTCGGTCTTACTTGCAAAATCAAATGGCGGTAGCTTTGGGCGGCCGCATTGCTGAAGAAATTGTCTTCGGCGAAGAAGAAGTAACAACCGGTGCGTCGAACGACTTGCAGCAAGTGGCAAGAGTAGCGCGCCAAATGGTGACTCGCTTCGGAATGAGCGATCGGCTAGGCCCTGTAGCTCTCGGTCGCCAACAAGGCAATATGTTCATGGGTCGCGATATCATGGCTGAACGGGATTTCTCGGAAGAAACCGCAGCGACGATCGACGATGAAGTGCGTTTGTTGGTAGAGCAAGCTTACCGCCGCGCTAAAGATGTACTCGTTGGCAACCGCCACGTCCTTAATGCTTTGGCAGATATGCTAGTGGAAAAGGAAACTGTGGATGCGGATGAATTGCAAAATTTGTTAGCTAATAGCGATGTGAAAATGGCGACCATCGCCTAATCAATTTGGGATTTTGGATTTTGGATATTGGATTTTCGAGGAAATCTAAGTTTGAAATCAATAATTGGGGTGATTCTGGGAATGTCTGGAATCGCCCCAATTTTTTTATGAGTGCGATCGATCGATTTTAGATTTTCAATTAGGCATTTTAGCTTTAATCTCAAGAATGACCAAGTAATACCAATTTCCTAAAGTAGTGCTACAGTTAGTAGAAGTGCCTTTTGCAATTTAGTAGCCAAATAGAGGTGAAAACAATGTCAGGAGTTGTCAAGATTGTAATTCGAGAAACCGCAGCAGAACTGAAAACTTTGCTGTGCCGAGAGAAAGATGCTGTGCGCCACGAAAAACTGCTTCTTCTGTATTGGCTCAAAACCAAAACAGTGGATAGTGTATTGTCTGCTGCGGTGCGTTTAGGTAAGCATCGTACCACAATACAAAGATGGTTGTCTAGCTACCGAACTGGGGGAATAGAAGAATTATTATGCCAGAAACCTCGTGCGGGTCGGCCCAGAATAATGACGCCAGAAATTGTAGAGAAATTATCAGAAGATTTAAACCAAGTAGAAGGGTTCAGTAGCTACAAAGAAGTACATCAATGGTTGACAAGCTGTTGTGACATTCCCGTGGCATATCGGACAGTGCATCAATGGGCAAGATATCGCCTTAAAGGCAAATTAAAAGTTCCACGTCCTGTGAGTGAAAAGCAGAAACCAGGAGCAGTCGAAGAGTTTAAAAAAAACTGCCAATTTTAATTAAAGCCAGTCTGAGTCAAAGTGATAGTTTTTTAAAACAATGGAAAAAAGTGCGGTATTGGAGTCAAGATGAAAGTCGGATGGGGTTGCATACAATTCAAAGAAGAAAGCTAACAGGTTACGGCATAAAACCACAAGGAAAAGTACAAGGGGACTTTACTTATTTGTGGTTGTATGGTGCAGTAGAACCTCTAACAGGAGCCAGCTTTTTTTATGAGTTTACTCATTTAGATACAGTGTGCTTTGAGAAATTTTTAGAGCTATTTGCTAGTGAGTACCCGGAGGATTTACATCTAATCCAAGTAGATAATGGGGGGTTTCATAACTCTTTAAATCTCAGTATACCAGAGAACATTATTTTACTATTTCAACCCGCCTACAGTCCGGAAGTAAATCCCATAGAAAGACTGTGGGGATATGTAAAAGAACAATTGAAATGGTTGAGATTCGAGCGAATAGAAGAGTTGAGAGCAGTGGTGCAAAAAGAGTTAAAAAATTTGACTAAAGAAGTCATTGCTTCTTTGACGGGATGGGAATTTATTTTGGCAGCTATATCTGTAGCAGGACTTTAGGAAATTGGTATAATCAGACATTCAACCTACCTTTTTCCTGAAGCTGGGACTTAACTTCTTCCCAGGGAAATCTTCTTTCATCTTTTCTATATTGAATAATCCGACAGTCCTCAGCATCCTCCCAGAGTTCGTCTGGGTACTGGAAGTCAAGCAGCACCGCGAGTTTTTAGCATTGAGAATCAACTAAAAACTGAAAGTCTGTCGGTTCGCCGCATTCAGCCAGAACCTCAGCCAAAAATTCGCTGTGTTCTTTGAGGTCAACAATTGCAGCCGTTTTGTTGCCTAGACTTTTAGTTAAAAAGTGAACGTGGAGCATATTGTAATTTGGCATATATCGAAGTTAGTAACCTGTATTAAAATTATATGCGAGTCAGAATGAGACGAGTTCCCAATTCGGGAGCCTTCCCAAATCTAAAATCTAAAATCTAAAATTTTCAATTGTATGAATCAATAATACAAGTTCCCAATCAGGGAGCGTTCCCAATTCTAGAATCTAAAATCTAAAACCTAAAATCTAAAATTGTATGAATCATCAATCTTGGTTGACACAACTCAAAAAACACCGCGCGATCGCAGTTATCCGCTCCTCCGAAAAAGAACTCGCTCGGCACATGGCATCATCGGTAGCAGCCGGAGGAATTCAGTTTATTGAAATTACTTGGAATACCCACAAAGCCGCTGAATTAATTGCCGAACTCCGCTCGGAATTCCCTAGTTTTAGTATTGGCACTGGCACTTTATTAAACTTAGAACAGTTGCAACAAGCAATAGACTGCGGCGCTCAGTTTCTGTTTACTCCCCACACTGATTTAACTATGATTAAAACAGCAGTTGATGCCGCAGTGCCGATCGTCCCCGGTGCTTTTTCTCCCACGGAAATTGTGACCGCGTGGCAAGCAGGCGCTACCTGCGTTAAAGTGTTTCCGATATCGGCTTTGGGAGGCGCCGCCTACCTGAAAAGCCTGCAAGGCCCCCTGGGAAACATTCCTTTAATTCCCACTGGCGGGGTGACGCTGGAAAATGCGAAAGTATTTATTGACGCCGGGGCGATCGCGGTTGGTTTAGCCGGAGACTTATTTCCTAAACACTTAGTGGAAAATCGCGATTGGCGCGCGATCGTCCAAATTGCACGAGATCTTACCCAAAACTTAACAACTTGTTAAGCCCTGTTTCCCAATTCAACATTTCAAATCTACAATCTAAAATAGGACAAGCCAATCTAAAATCTAAAATCTAAAATCTAAAATAGTACGAGGTGTGAGAAATGAACAGCATTATCAACTCAACTTACTTCCGCCCCGCTGGAACTTTCTGTGCCGCCTGCGCCCTCACTTTTGCTACATTCTGCGGCGGTTCAATGACCGCATTTGCCAGCGAACAGCACAACATAATTGCCAATAGAATTATGTTGTTGCAGCAATCCAGCGAACGCTGGATTGAAATAGATTTGTCAAGACAAAGGTTAATAGCTTGGGAAGGAAATACACCCGTTTACGCGGTGATTATTTCCAGCGGCAAATCATCGACTCCCACCCGCACGGGAACCTTTGCCGTTCAAACCAAACACCGCGTTACTAGAATGACTGGGGATGACTACGATGTGCCGGATGTTCCCTATACAATGTATTACGACGGAGGCATGGCAATTCACGGCGCTTACTGGCACAATTTGTTTGGCAATCCCGTTACTCATGGCTGCACAAATGTAGCTGTCAATCACGCTAAATGGCTATTTGAATGGGCCTCGGTGGGGACGCCGGTGGTGGTGCACAAATCTCAGGTTTAGGGCATTGGGCATTGGGCATTGGGCATAGTCAAACACTATTCAATCTGTTAGAACCCCTACTTCTTAAAGAAGTCGGGGTTCTGGGTATTATGTTTTTTTAGGTGTGCTTACTTAACTGCTGCTTTTAACAACAATCCCAATTGTATAAAACTTTACTAAAATCTAATTCTCTGAGTGCTGATTCATCAATAAAAAAGTTACCTACACCACTGTCTCCCCACATGATATCTACTGTCTCATTGGAATCGGTATCCATTTGTAATAGAAGAATGTCTGGCTTTTGTTTTTGATCGGAGTTACTACTATATTTTCTTACGTCGTCTTGTGTAAAATCAGGATAACCACCTATTTTATGACCAAAGGAATTCGATATTTCTCGGTACTCATCCTCAATTTCATGGTTCATAAATAACTCGTTAATTTCTTCTCCTAATAGTTCAATAAATTGGTAGTCATTGGTACTAATCGGCGCATATTTTTTAGTAAATTGCAAGCTGCAACAGCCATGAACAGGAAAATTTTCTAGTTCCGGCAAAAAATCATAATTGGTAATGATGTTTTCAACTTGGAAGTCTGGCGGAGGAAAATAGATTATTTTGAATCTGTCTTCGGCTGTGGGATTATATAAATCGGCGGAAGTGCCTAAATCTAAACCATATAGGTCATCGTCGGCTATATAAAACTGCAAAATTCCGCGATCGGGAAAACCATCTAAAGGCGGTATTTCATCAAAGTTGAGTTGCGCTAGCAAAAATAAATATTTACCGTCACAAGTTTTGGGATATTCAAAGCCTTTAGGTAAATAAGGTAATCCCCCAAATTTACTCTGCCACCAATTAACGTCATCATTATTCTGGGTTTGAATTTCGATGTAAGGTTTAATGGTAGCTTCGATTCTGTCGCGATACTTTTCTAATTCGGGAGAGAGTGGAAATTCTAGTTTGTACTTCATCTGCTTTTAACAATTTGTTTTGAAGGCAATCCGTAGGATGCGCCGAAGCGCACCTTACCTGTAAAGTCTATCCTTAACTTAGCTGCACCACGGGTTTATCCTCTAACAATGTTTGATTTGTCAGCAAATCTTCCACGGTAATTCGCAAAAAGCGCTGTTCGTCAACGCGGAAGAAAATTTTGATGCGATCGCTCCCCGGATACCCAGGCGGCGTCAAGCGAAAGCGAGCGTCTCCCTCGCTTTCGCTACTTATAGCGAGGGAGACGCTTGCACTGCAACTCGAACAGTTATGTATGATTCGATGCCAGCGGCAACGATATGACCTCTTCCTTTGATTAATGACTTACGGGACATCCTCCGGTCGTTAACCCTGTTAAGAAATTATTGGTGTCAAAGAAATGTTCTACAGACTCAATCTTTAAATCCTCTGTGACTTTAGCAATGCTAAGACCAATAATTTCAATAGTTTCTCCTGTCCCTTGATGATCTTTGTAAGATCCTCTAAAAGTACCCCAGTGTCTCCACTTAAACACAACGTTAGGAGGCCCTGCAACGACTTCGACTAATTCCCAGAGAAAGCCATCGGGAAAAGCTGTGTGAAAGAGGTTGTAGGAGGATTGAAATGTTTCATCAGAGGCGCGGTAGTGCTCTGAGTTTTCTAGAAAGAGATTATAGGTTCCCTGATCTACAACTTCTTGGGCTGTGTATTCTTTTCCTCCATTAGTGCTCATACGGAATTTATCCGTAACTACAGAGAGCCATTGTTGGGGATTGGTTTTGAAGGATGCTTCCATTTCAAATGTTCTCACCAAATTATAGGCGATCGCATTCAAAGACCCTTCGGCATGATTGTGTTTCTTTTCCTTTTCCAAGAAAGCATTAGTGCGAGAATAGTTGGGACGATTCCCGTCCCGCCATTCTACTCCCTCATCCTGTTTCAGAACTTCTTCTCTATCTTGCACCCAGAGGGGTAAGCCGGGAGTTGTACTCATACCTGTTAATCTCCTAGGATTTGGGTTAATAAAAATCTTGATACTACAATGAAAGACTGGCGGTTTTGAGGCGGGTGAATTTCAAAAAATAATATACACGAAAATTGTCGCCATGTCAAGCCTCCGCAGACATAAACTTAACTATAGGCATCCTAAATCATTTGTGAATTTCTTACTCCCTCCCCTTGATAAGGGGAGGGTTGGGGTGGGGTCAAAAATTTACGACTCCTGCAAGGATTGCTATATCTGCATAGGTTGTGGTCTCCAATAGATATGTCCAAAAACTAACTGGTTCCTAGGAAGAGCCTGGGAACCAGTAATTTCTTAGTCCCCCTCTGCTCGGAGGAAAGTTTGACTCTATGCAGGGATTTCAAGAGCCGAATTATCTACCAAATTATCTAAAGTCTATCCTTAACTTAACTGCACCACGGGTTTATCCTCTAACAATGTTTGATTTGTCAGCAAATCTTCCACGGTAATTCGCAAAAAGCGCTGTTCGTCAACGCGGAACAAAACTTTTATGCGATCGCTTCCCGGATACCCAGGCGGCGTCAATTGAGCGATGCTGCGTGCTCCTTCTTTATCATTTAAGGGCTGTACCGATGTTTGACCCGCGAGTTGGCGAGTAATTAGCCTGTCGCCGTCAAAATATATCTCCGTGCCGCCAGTTTCCGCTCCCAATTCGCCGATAATTAATTCTATACTCGGCTGATTTTCTAAAGAAGCTCCCAAGACTAATTCTACCGGTTCGCTCATCGGATAGGGCTGGCCGGATTTAATTAAACTGTGCCAACTGTGGCAATTGTCGCGGCGGTTCCAGTAGCGAATTCCGTAACTGTGATAGAGAAAATCTTTGATTTCTAGCCCTTGACTCAGTTGCAGAGCACCTTGGGCGATCGCCTCAAAGGGTTTGTCGCAGCGAATTTTTGCGGGATCGAAATATTGCTGCACCCAACGCCCGACAGCGGGAATTTGTACAGTACCGCCAACTAGCAAAACTGCATCGATATCCCCAATTTCTAAGCCTTGACGCCGCGCTTGCTGCAATACTTGATTCATGCACTCGTCGAGTTTGTCAAAAAACTTATGTTCAGCGAGGATAGATTCAAAACGAGTTCGGCCTAATTCTAATTCGTAACTCTCAAAATTTTCGTCATCAAAATAAACCTCAACTGCCTGATTCACTAAAGACAACTGAATCTTTAACCGTTCTGCCAATCTCGTTGTAATCGGAGATTTGGCCAGCCCTTTTGTTTGAACAAAATAGTCAACCAGCCAATTATCAATATCAGAACCGCCTAAATTTTGTCCGGCTTTAGCCAAAACCCGGGCAACTTTTGTTTTTTGCGCTGAAGATTCAGCTAATAGCTTTTCGCCCCACTTCAGAATAAAACCGAGGGGCTTTTTGTCGGAGGAAGCGTCCAAACGCACCAAAGAAAGGTCTAGAGTTCCGCCGCCGAAATCAATGACTAACAGATTTTCGCGATCGGCCAAACCGTAACCCAAAGCAGCCGCCGTAGGTTCGTCCAACATCCGCACCTGTTCTACTTGCAGATATTGTGACACTTTGCCCAACCAATGGCGGTAAGCTTCAAAACTATCTACCGGTACAGTAAAAATCAAAGAATCGATCGGCAAAGGCAGTTCGCGAATTGAGTTCACAATTTGGCTCAAATACCACTCACCTACTTGTTCAAAAGTAATAAGTTGCCCGTCCAGTTCCGGCACAAAACCCTGAACAGAAGTGCCAATTCCCCGCTTAAAATTGCGGAAAAACCGAGAATCTCCACTCAAATCAAGGCCTCTGTCGCGGACTTGCTGACCGAGTATTACTTTATTGGCCACAGCGTCCTCAACGTAGAGTAAACTGGGAATTATGGGCGGGTTTTGAGTCGAGATTGCCGACAATCCCGGTAATTTCAAAGTTTCGGGCTGCTGGAGGACTTGATTCCAGCGAGCGACGACGGTGTTGCTAGTTCCAAAATCAATTGCGATCGCCATTCAGCCAAAATACACAGCTACGAGGGATTAAATCATATTATGGTATTTGGAGGCCCAAATGCAAATAGATGATCAAATTCTGCTTGGATAAATACTTTATTGCAACCAAAACTGCTTTAGTAGCGGAGTCTTCCATTTTGTGCAACTGCATATTTTTCGTTGCAACAAATAAGCGCCACTTTTATAATAGTCACAACACTCATACCATTTTAGATTTTAGCTTAAAAGCTTTGGAATAAGTGACTGCATAAGGGTTTGGAGTACGGGTCTACAGTTGCATTTTTTTTTAAAGTGCTCTCACCTGTCCGCCGCCGCCAAGCTTTTACCTTTGATATCAATCCTATTTTCAAAGGAAGCGTGAAAAATGCTGGATATGGGCGATCGCAAATCAGCACTATTGGCTCTAACACTGCTTGTCCCTGCGGCTAGTATTGGTATCATAGCAGCCTTGTATATTGCCCCGGGACGCTGGGGACAAATACTCTCAGTCTTTTGTCAACTTTGGTTGCTGGTTTTTCCGATCGCGTGGTCTGTTTTTGTCGATCGCAAAAAGCTCAGTTTATCCCTGCCCAAGCGCCAAGAATTGCTGGCTGGAGCTACTTGGGGAATATTCATGTTTGCGGTAATTATGGGTATCTATAGCCTTTTTGGCCAGCACTGGCTCGATCCTGTAGTTGCTAAAGAAAAATCGTACCAATTAGGTGTTAGCAGCGCTAATATTTACTTGATTGTTGAAGCATATTTTGTGCTAGTTAACTCATTGATCGAAGAATTTACTTGGCGGTGGTTTGTCTGCAACAAGTGCCAGATTCTCATACCGGGAACAAAAGCAATATTTCTGAGTTCGCTATTTTTCACGCTCCACCACATTTTTGTAATAGCCGCTTACAGCGACTGGCAGGCTGTGATCTTAGGGGCCTTAGCTGTCTTCGCCGCCGGGATAATTTGGTCGCACTCTTATCTGACTTACGGTTCGCTTGGGTCGAGTTATATCAGCCACGCGATCGCAGATTTAGCCCTAGCAACTATTGGTTGGCAAATCCTCTTTAACTAGCTGCTGTTTCAGCGACTATCGCCGGCAATTCTACAGTAAAAATTGACCCTTTTCCCAACTCGCTCTCCTGACTAATATCTCCCCCCATCATCTGGCAGAATTTCTGGGCGATTGCGAGGCCCAAACCCGTACCGCCGTACCTGCGAGTAGTAGACTCGTCCGCTTGCGTAAAAGCTTGAAATACTCTCTCAATTTGCTCTGCCTTCATCCCAATTCCAGTATCGCTGACTTTGAAACTAATCCCTTCTTCACCAGCCGAAATATCCGATTCTGATTCTTTCTTCCTTTTTTCTCCTTCTCGCTTCGCTTCTAAACCTAAAACATCCGATTCTACGTGTTCCTCTCCCAGAGAACTAAATTTTTATTCTGACTTCCCCCTTTCCTCTTCCTTCTTCCGTCTAAAGCGGCTTACTTTTAAAGTAATTTTCCCAGATTCGGTAAATTGGGTGGCATTGAGCAGCAGGTTTAAAACACACTGATAAATCTTAGTAACTTTAGTATAAACCGGGTAGATATCTGGCGGATACTTGAGTGTTAAAACATTGCCATTTTTGTCAATCAAAGGTTTAATCGTAGCCACCAGGTGGATTTCCGTCGAAGTTTCCCAGCTTTATAAGTAGAAGTTTATTATTCCCTCTTCAACTTTATAAATCTAAAAAATCTTATTAATGACAGATAGCAAATGTTGGCTTGCATTATTAATTTTTTGTTAACTCAGAATTAATTATTCACAATTCAGGTCGAAGGCTTCCTCTTCTAACATTTCACAGGAGCCGATAATCGCATTCAGAGGTGTGCGGAGTTCGTGGCTCATATTGGCCAGAAAGAAGCTTTTTGCATTGCTAGCTTTTTCCGCTTCGTTGCGAACTTTTTCTGCTTCCTGATTTTTGGCTTCCCAGCTAGGAAATAACTTTTGCAATGGCAAAGCCATTCGATTGAAAGCTTTGGCTAACGTTCCCAATTCATCTGGGCGATAGATATTTACTCTCTGATTCCAGTCGCCGCCCCAAAGCAGTGCAGCGGCAACTGTCAAGTCCGCGATCGGCCGAACCAAACGGCTGGTTAATATCCACCTGAAACCGCCGGCTCCCAAGACGACAAGGGCGGTAATAATAATTGCAAACTGCCAAAACAACTGTTCTTTTTCTAAAGCCTCGGCTTCTTCATGCAAGATAATTACGCCCCAGCGACTGTCTAATTAATTCAGACATGGAAGCCATTTCACTACCCGTTCATCGCCGAATAAAAAGGCACCGCTTTTGCCTGCTAATAGAGTTTTGACTGCGGATAGTTGCTGAGGTTTATTAGTTGCTTTCCAGCAAATAAGTTGGGAGCGGGATGACGGATTAATTGACATTTTTTCTCCCCCAAAAGCGAAGCTAATTTTCCAGATGCGGACTGTTCCGACCGAGGGACGGCGCTTAATAATATACCTATAATAGCTACTCCTTGAATTTTTCTCACTTGGTCGGCAGATTTATCAGTTGAATTTAATTGATGTGTGTGAGAAAATTGTTGTTTAAAATTAGTTGCTAGTTCGAGAAGGTGCTTGGTTGTAAAATCGACGCTGCCACCAACCGGCAAGCCTAAATATTTTTTTGGAAATTGATCCACGGCGTCGGCGGTGGGGTTTCCGTAAGTTCCCGTAATTTCGTTTTTGTAATACCCGAGTTGTTTGAGGTGTGGCTGCAATTGGCGGACTGAATTTCCTCGATCGCCCAAACTTAAAATAGCAAATTCCCGAATGGGTGCTGAGAAAATAACTGCGGGTTTTCCAGTTAAGCGATATGTCAAAGCTTCGCGGGTAATTTCCCAGCCAGCAACTGTACTTTTAAAGCAATACCGATCGCTGCGGTTGATGCGATCGGCCGGCGTGCCGCTGCCGCGGGCGACAACGTACCTTTCTAAATTGTCAGCTTCGGCAAGGTATATGTGGCTGTAGCTGCGGTTGATGCCAACTAGCAGCCACAAGTGTTTGCTGGCATTCCTGCTGATTGTACGGGGTTCTTGACTGATGCTGTGCAATAATCGAACGTTCATATCTTCCTACCGGCAGATGCTTTCTGTCAGGCATCTGACTTTAATTCTAGGTTTTATTTTGCTTGCGATCGCATAATTTTAGCTGCATGAAAACTGGCCAAAATATCGCTGCAAGCATCGGCGGCACAACCCCCAAGAGCACACAGACTGTCATCCGGAATTGCCAAGTTAGGAAAAATAATGGTTTCATAACATGAAATTTTTTGTACGCGAAATCGTTTGATACATACCACGAAGTTGCTGCTACTGCTTAGGAGTCAAGGTTTGCACGATATAGACCGCTCAATCTTGAGTATTCCTTTGATCTTTATAGGGTCATTTGATAATTTGCTGCTGAAGTTGTGTTACGGTAATTACTTAGACAGGAATTGGAGCGGAACGCTACATATACTCTGCCCCGCAGTGGCAGTCTCTTTTGGGAACTTTTTCATGCGAGCGCTTTTTATTAACAAATTTAAAACTCACGCAGCTAATTAAATTTATATCGGTGAAACTCTATGTTCTGTAGCACGATTGGGAAACCTATTTTTTCACATAGTGGACGCATCAACCAGGTTTTTTTTAGGAACATACGACAACTGATGGCAAGGGATATCGCTTAAAAAATCGGCTTTCTCTGCTCATTCGCACGTCCACGACACTGATTCGCGCGATCGCGCCCCAGCAGGTATCTGAGAAAACCACCATCTCATAATCTTGACAAAATAAGATATTGTGTCCCGCCATACCGACAGGACAGTTATCAAAAAATCCAAGCCACCGATCGATGTTTAGGTCTGTTATAGGGAGGGGCAATCTACATTTTTAAGGTAAGAATTACCTGCTTTAATGAGTATATTTTTTTGCAAAAGGCTATGTCACTCTACTGAATATTGTTGCTAATGCTACCTTTATCTCCCCATTCAAACTTGGATGATATACGGTTTACCGTATATGCCTATCTCTGGGTTAGTAAAGGATGTTATGTTGAACAGATGGTGTTGTCTAGCTTGGTGTTTGTAGCGAAAAAAGGTTTTATTTTATGAGGTATCTATCTTCAGGATGAAATTTCGATTACCTGCAAATTATCCCTATGGGAACTGTTTGGCGCTCACATCAATCGTTACTATCAATGCAACGACAGTGAAGTTTTGACAGATAGATACTGGGGTGTTGCGAACAGTCGGTCGGTTGGATTCTATGTAAACACCAGGAAAGCGGTAATTAATATTCACCCGCCCCTCTTTCCTTTTGCGCTCTAACATCAGCGCTGGTAACAGTGCCGAATGAGAGTCAAAGTCTTCAGCGGGACTTAAAAATGAAAATCACCTTTGTTCTTCCTACTCTGTCTCTGACTGGTGGAATACGAGTAATATCTATTTTCGCAGAACTTTTGAGAAAGCGAGGACACTCCGTGTTCGTCATCTCTTTACCCCATCCCCAGCCGAGTATGCGCCAGCAAGTCAAGTCGCTGCTGCGGGGAAGGGGTTGGATTTCCCCACCTGAAAACGAACCCTCATTTTTCGATAACTTAGGTGTAGAACACAAAATTATCGATCGCTACCGCCCCGTAGAAGACAAAGATGTACCTGACGCTGACGTAGTAGTTGCCACCTGGTGGGAAACGGCCGAGTGGGTAGCCAAACTCTCTCCTAGCAAAGGAGCAAAAGCTTATTTTATCCAGCACCACGAAATTTTTGACTATCTACCTCAAGGAAGAGTAGAAGCAACCTGGATGCTGCCCATGCACAAAATTACGATCTCTGAGTGGTTAGTTGAGCTAGCTCGGGCTAAATATGGCGATCGCCAAGTTTCCTTAGCTCCTCCTACCGTGGACACCAAGCAATTTTACGCCTCTCCTCGCAACAAACAATCGGTTCCTACAGTTGGTCTAATGTACTCTACAGTCTACTGGAAAGGAACTGACATCGCCCTCAAAGCTTTTTCCCTAGCGGCCGAAAAGATCCCGAACCTGCGTTTGGTTGCCTTCAGTGCAGCGGCCCTATCCTCGGAATTGCCCCTACCGGCCAATGCCGAGTATGTAATTCAACCCGATCAAGACAAAATCAAAGACTATTACAGCAAATGCGATGCCTGGTTGCTGGCGAGCCGGTCAGAAGGCTTCGGCTTGCCAATTATCGAAGCGATGGCGTGCCGCACTCCCGTCATCAGTACCCCAGTAGGTGCTGCTCCTGAAATTTTGAGCGGCGGTACAGGCATACTTGTAAGACCAGAAGATCCAGAAGAAATGGCAAAAGCCATAGAGTATATGTGTCAGTTGCCAAATTCTAAGTGGCAAGCCATGTCTGAAGCCGCCTATGCCAAGGTGAACAATTATACGTGGAAAGATGCCACGGATCATTTTGAAGCTGCATTGGAAGTTGCTATAGACAAATCTAAACAGCGCGACGTTAAGATAGTTTCGTTTTCTCCCTATGGAAAAATTCCGGTTTGCTAACTGCTGCAATTGGAAATTCGGCGCTACGGGCGTTTTCGGCGCCGGATTTCTGGGCAGAAACTGAATATCATTTGGTGGGGTGCTTGTGCCCCAACTAAAATCGCATCTGTCCTGTTTTTTACCCAGCAGTCTCGACACGAATTCTGATCGCACCGACGAGCGAATGCTGGTTGTAAAGCGATCGGCAAAAATCTGAACCAGAATGCAACGCAGGTTTTAAGGCTGGCTCCGTTACAGGTTAAACTTGTCTTGTCCTCAAACATATCCCGATTGGTAATTGGGAAAAGTCCCGGGCGACCAAGTAAGATCGGCTCGACTATCGAGTTACGATCGCCTCCAGCACAGATCCGCACCCCACAGAAAAGCCAACCAGAGGCTGGTAAGTGCCAACTTGCTTTAAGGAGGAGTTTTAACCAGTATCCATCTTCAGCATCTATTTATGAAAATTACTTTTGTCCTGCCTACCCTTGGTCTTACAGGTGGCATGAGGGTGTTAGCTATATACACAGAACTTCTCCAAAAACGAGGGCACAAAATATTTATCGTTTCTCTGCCCCTGCCGGAACCGACTTTAATCCAACAATTGCGATCGCTGCTGAGGGGTAGGGGTTGGCTGTCGGCTCCCAAAACACAAAAGTCTCACTTTGACAAGGTGGATGTCGAAAGCCGAGTTATCGAAACCAACCGTCCAATTACCGATCTTGACGTACCTGATGCCGATATTGTCATGGCTACTTGGTGGGAAACTGCGGAGTGGGTGGCAAAACTCTCTCCCAGCAAAGGAGCGAAAGTATATTTTCTCCAACACTACGAGGCTTTTGACTACGTACCAAAAGGTCGGGTAGAGGCAACTTGGCGGCTGCCGATGCACAAAATCGCTGTGGCCCAGTGGCTGGCCGACATAGCTCGGAATGAATACGGGGATTTGTCTGTATCTCTCGTCCCTCCTACGGTGGACACCAAACAGTTTTACGACCCCCAGTCGCGAGCGCAGCAGCCGCGAGGCAAGCAATTAGTTCCTACAGTCGGGATGTACTATACTACAACTCCTTGGAAAGGCTGCGATATTGCCCTGAAAGCTTTCTCTATAGCTGCTAAAAAAATTCCTAATCTTCGTTTAGTTGCATTTGGTTGCGGCCACGATGGTCCTCTTGCCGATTTGCTGCCTGAGGGTACTGAGTATAATAAGGAACCTACTCAAGACCAACTAAAAGAATTTTACAGCAAATGCGATGCTTGGCTGTTTTCCAGCAGATCCGAAGGCTTCGGCTTGCCAATTTTAGAAGCTATGGCTTGTGGCACTCCAGTCATCGGCACTCCTGCGGGTGCGGCTCCGGAACTACTTGCTGGCGGGGGTGGCATACTTGTCAAGCCAGAAGACCCAGAGGATATGGCAAAAGCGATCGAGCAGATTTGTCAGTTGTCTGATGCCGAATGGCGCGCAATGTCCGAGACTGCATTGGAGACGGTGAGAAATTATACTTGGGAGGATGCAACTAATCTCTTGGAGGCGGCATTCTACACGGCTGTGGAACGTCAGGCACAATTAACGAACAAGACGTAAAAGTGAGGCTAATTTAAAAGATTGGGGTTGGGCGCTCGTTTAATCGAGAATTTTTATCCGGCAATTTGAGTTGTCTTTCTATAGTTTTACTGCCAAAAAAGACCTATGGTTGCATTAATCCCACTTGCTATGTTCGGCTTTATTCCAGTCGTTTTTTACCTGTTTGTGAGGTTTCCGCCTCTACGGGCGGTAATTATAAGTTTTGTTGCAGCGTGGCTGTTTTTGCCGCAAGCTTCTTATCCCATCCCCTCATTGCCACCGTATACCAAAATCTCCGCAGCTTGCTACGCCATTTTGCTGGGGACTCTTATCTACGATACTGCGCGCCTCACCACTTTTAAGCCGGGTTGGCTGGACGTGCCAATGGTAATTTGCTGTTTGTGTCCAATTGTTTCACAAGTTAGTAATGGCGGCAGCCCGATTTCTCCGACTGTCAACCAAATCGTTACTTGGGGTCTGCCTTATTTTTTAGGACGCTTGTATGTGGGTAGTTTAGAGGGGCTGCGACAATTGGCGATCGGGATTTTTGCAGGTGGGTTAGCCTACATTCCTTTTACTTTAATTGAAGGGGTTAAGGGCCCAATTCTGCATCTAATGATTTACGGCGTCAATGCCTTTGAGGACTGGGGTCAAGCAAGGCGTTTGGGGGGGTGGAGACCAGTAGTATTTATGCAGCACGGTTTGATGGTGGGTCTGTGGATGATGACAGCCGCCTTAATTGGTGTTTGGCTGTGGCAAACTGGCACCCTCAAAAAGTTTATGGGCCGTAACATCAAGACTTTAGCAATTATATTAACTATCGCTTTTTTCCTCTGCCGTTCTACTGGCGCCTACAGTTTATTTGGAATGGCGTTGCTCGTATTATTCTGTGCCAAGTGGTTTCGCACCTCTTTGCCCCTGCTATTCATAATTGGATATATAGTGTTTTATCTGTACGTCGCTGCAGCGGGTCAATTTTCGAGCAAAGAGGTGATGGACTTCATCACTCCAATATTTGGCGAAGAACGATCCGCCTCTCTGAAGTTTAGATTTGACATGGAAGAGATTTTGGGGGAAAAAGCGCGACAAAGATTTCTTTTTGGCTGGGGCGATTCCGGCGGAAACCGCGTGTACAACCAGCAGGGTAAAGATATCTCGGTCACCGACAGCTTGTGGATTATTGCATTTGGAGTCAACGGTGCAGTCGGTTTAGTTAGTTTATTTTCTTCATTGTTACTGCCTGTTATCGTCTTTTGCGTGTTTAAGTATCCCGCCAGAACCTGGTCTAATCCCAAAGTAGCGCCCGCTGCCGTCCTAGGAGTAGCCTTAACTATGTACGTGTTTGACTGTGTTTTGAACGCTATGACTAACCCGATTTTTGCGCTGATTGCTGGAGGAATATCGGGTTTGGTCTTAAAAGCTCCAGAAAGTCTTAAGGCAAAGAAAACGAGTTCGCCACCAAGAAGACAGTCGCTGGTTCACCAAAAATCAGGATGATTTTCGGCAATGCGATCGCTGCTTCACTTCAAGCTTGGAACTATCTTGCCTTCCCTGGAGACAAAAACTACAAAATCTACCATTTTTGCATAAAATCAATTTCGGAAGTGCCGAGCTCTTTTTCACTAGGTTAAATTTTTAATCTCATAAACTCTTTTTTACATTCATTTGCAATGCTTCCAGTATTAGCACTGGATGGCTTTTTTCTTGAAACTGTGTTGCGAGTTGTAAACAAAAATGGGCTTTATACACTTTTTTTAAAAGTAGCTGATTCTTTACATAATCTTTAAAAATCCTGAGTAGACAGGTATGGTCTAGGAGGATATACTGAGAAAAGTATGTTCACTGAAGCGCCCAAGTAGTGAAAACACGAAAATCTATTGTGGGCTATAATAGTGTGAGTTGTAGTTTAATATAAAGCGGGAAGGGCATCATAAATGAAAACAGTTAATTTATTGAATGTCTCGATAGATAACTTCTCAATCACAGAGTTGTTTGAAAAACTCGACTCCGAAGGTGGTGTCGTATTTACGCCCAATGTAGACCACTTGATTAAGTTGCAGTATGACCGCGACTTCTATGAAGCTTACAATACATCTACTTATAGAGTCTGCGACAGTCAAATATTGATGTATGCATCCAAGTTTTTGGGTACTCCTCTCAAAGAAAAAATTTCTGGTTCTGATTTGTTCCCTGCATTTTATATGTATCACAAAGATAACGAGAAAATTAAAATATTTTTGCTAGGAGCTGCTGAAGGTATAGCTAAGAAAGCCCAAGAAAAAATTAACCAAAAAATTGGGAGAGAAATAGTAGTTGAAGCACTTTCTCCTTCTTTTGGCTTTGAAAAAAATGAAGAAGAATGTGAAAAAATAATTGACGAGATAAATAAATCAGGAGCTACAGTTCTCGCCATAGGAGTGGGAGCGCCCAAGCAAGAGAAGTGGTTGGTTAAATACAGGAGCAAATTAACACACGTCAAAATATTCTTAGCGGTAGGTGCAACCATTGATTTTGAAGCTGGTTGCAAAGCAAGAGCTCCCAAATGGATGAGCGAAGTCGGCATAGAATGGGCGTACCGACTGTTAAGTGAACCGAGAAGGTTGTGGAAAAGATATTTGATTGAAGGTTTGCCTTTTTTCCGATTAATCTTAGAACAAAAATTAGGGTTTTATAAAATGCCTTTCATGGAGAGCAAAACCACCAATCTAAAATGGGAAGGTGGCTCTTAAAAAGGGCAGCGACAAATTTCTAGCGTAAATTAAGCTGAATATCAGAGAAAGTGCGTTTGACTTCCAGGTAAGACTGATGCCATCTGTGGATAGTCCGATCGCACTTTCTCTCAAAATAATTCATTTTTGCTTTCAAGTCCAGGTAAAATCGGAAAGAAACCTTTTGTGGAAAATCCTAATTAGGGATGCAACCGATGAATCTGCCTTCTTTCTTGTGGTTGTGGAAAATAGCGGCTTGGTCAATGGGTGTTTCCCTGTTGGCTTACCTGTTGCTGGCCGTTACTGGAACGTGGATGTTTGCCACTAGGAGTACCAAACAACCGCCCCCAAAGTGGCTGCGTCCCTTTCATTTAGCCACTGGTGTGGGGATGGCGACTTTGGTAATTTTACTGCTGGGAATTGGTGTAGTCGGTACGCTAGGAGAGTACGGCAATTTGGGTCACTCGGCTCATTTACCGGCCGGGTTAGCTGTTGTGGCTTTGGTGTTGGTTTCTGTGGGAAGCGGGCTACAAATTGGCCCTAAACATCCTTGGGCGCGCCCCCTCCATATCGGCACTAATTTGGCCTTGTGTGGGGGATTTGTGACTGTGTTGCTCACAGGATGGACGATCGTACAAAAGTATTTGCCGAAAGTTTGAAACCTGTCTATTTGACCTCAAACTATACCAAATGTGCCAGGGAAACCCTATATGTAAGTATGTAAGGTGCGCCACAGCGCACCCTAGGTTTAATTTTTTTGCGTGAGTCCGCTGTTTGTGATGAATTCTAAAATATGCTGCGCGGTAGTCTGTGGCTTTTCTAAGTGGGGAACGTGCCCGCAGTCGGGTATCCAAATTAGTTGAGAATTTGCGATCGCCCTTGCAAACTTTTCCGCATCCGCCGTTCCCAAAATCCGGTCTTGTTTTCCCCACAAAATCAGCGTCTGCTGCTGAATTTGCGATAATTTTTCCCCAAAACCTCCATAACCGCCGCTTTTGGTAAACGCAATTAAAGCTTGATTCCAGTTGGGCATTTCCAAGTGCAAAGCAGCACAAGTTTGAGCGTCTTGAGAAGCCAAATTTTTATCGAAATAAGCATTGACGCTAATTCGCTGGCGAATTTTGGGATTGCGTAAAAATGAAGTAGCCAGATACCCTAAAGGAGGAATTAAAAACTTTCCCTTATTAGAACTGATGGCAAAACCTGCGCTATCTATTAACACTAATTGTTTCACAGCTTCGGGATAATTGAGAGTGAAATCAATTGCTGCTGCACCTCCCATTGAAGCACCGACTAAGATTACAGGCTGCGAAATTAGCGTTTTCCAAAAATAGTAAAGATGACTTTCAATTGCCCTCGCGCTGAAGGCCAAACCTGCCGCTCTTTCTGTAAATCCGAAACCCAACAAATCAACCGCCCAAGTTTCATTTTCGGCAGCCAGCAGCGGCAACAGGCGGCGGAATTCAAACAAGGAACTGTCGAAGCCGTGAATTAGCAAAATTGGTGTGTTGCCGCTGCCTTGGCGCACGTAGGTTGTGGCAATTGGCCCAGAAGATAGGGGAGTAGTAATTGCCTCGCGTTGAATGCTTTGGGCTAAGGCAATTGAGGTAGATTCTGTGAGTTGTGCGATCGATTTTGGGAGAAAACTTGCTGGCATAATTCTTGATAAATTGTGAATCGGTAGGGGCGGTGCCACTGTGTTCGCCCTAACATTTAAGTATATATGCTTGCTCGATCGCTATTTTAGGAGTTGGGGCCAGTCATTAAAATTTGATCGATACTCAATATCCCTCAGCCTAGGCTTAGGTTTGTCGTGCGATCGCCAATATAGCAATTCTCAATTTCCCGCAATACAGTAAGGATACGGCGTGGTGCCGTGTCCCCACGGAATATCTGTATGCACTCCACAGGATAAGGTGTACCGCGGTCTGCGTACCCTAAAAAATGCAATAGAGGCGGGTTTTAGCCGGATTTGTCGATCGCAAAAATCCGTCTCCAACTCGCCCCAAATGACAACAGTTAACAATTAACTGACTAATTCTTCGCCCCAACGCCAACATACATAATCGACTGATCCTCATTAATTTTGATTTTAAACAACCCAGACCTTTTGTAATCCATATAGTTAGCTACATTAGATGTTAGAGTTTGAGATACTTGTTTTAAAATACCCGCCGAAGGAAACACCTGCTTTCCGCGTGTAAAATCTTCCCAAAAACCGTGCATCTCGGCTAACATAGCGCCCATTTCTCCAAACATATCAAAACCTTTAATTTCAATCTTGCCAAAACCAATATCCTGCATTACTACAGACAGTTCATCCGGGGTAATAAACTTTTCCCAATCGTGAACGCCCCGCCTAATCTCCTGCAAAATATTTTCCATCAGTCCAATCATCACAATTTGCGAGGAAAAAGTTCGGTTAATTGTATCAAAAAAGAACAATCCCCCAGGCTTAAGAATCCTGTGCACCTCAGACACAACTTTTTTGTAATCGGCCACGTGTTCCAAAACATCCACGCAGATTACAACATCAAAGATATTGTCAGGGTAGGGCATATTTTCGGCAAAACCTTGCCTGTAGTCAATCTCAAAACCGCTAGTAACTGCGTGATTTTGAGCTGCTACAATACATTTCTCCGATCGATCTATTCCAGAAACAATAGCGCCTCTCTCGGCCATAAACTCGCAAGAAAAGCCGCCGCCGCACCCGACATCTAAGGTTTTCAGCCCTTGCCAATTAGTCGCGTGTCTGTCGAAAAACTCAAATCTGGGTTTGTTTAGATGGTATAAGGCATAAATTTTAGCATTTTCGTCCCACCAATTATCGGCATTTTCCTCATAAAATTCTAAATCATTTTTTACTTCAGTTTTCTGCACGATTTTCTCAGTCCTGATTAGTGGAAAATATAGAGGGCGATTGCACTTTTTTTCTGATTTTATAGGAATGACTCTAACAAACCCGGTTTCGGTGACAAATCCGAGGTTTTGTGACGAGTTCGCAGGCCGACACCGGGTTTCTAAATCGGCGTGCATAAGTTCTATTTTCTCGTTAGTTGTGAATCGCCCCAGTTTTTTATTATAATATCTCTGGCATAAATTTCAACCCGATGGATCGCGTTTCTATTATCATCCCAGCCCTCAACGAAGCGACTTGTCTGGAACGCACCCTCCGCCAACTCAGCATTCTCAATCCTCCCGCTTGGGAAGTGTTGGTGGTAGACGGCGGCAGTCAAGACGACACAGCGGCGATCGCACTTTCCGCCGCCACCCGCGTTATTTCTAGCAGTATAGCGGGACGATCCCTGCAAATGAACTTAGGTGCTCAAGTCGCCACCGGTGAAATTCTGTGCTTTCTGCACGCCGATACTTTAGTTCCCGATGACATTGTAGCAGTCATCCAGAAAACATTGTCCGATGCCGAAATTTCCGGCGGCGGGTTTATCTCCCTGATGGCTGGTTCGCAGCAAACAAGATGGGGTTTTTCCCTCCACAATTACCTGAAAACTTATTACGCGCCGCTGTTATTTCGACCTCATTTATTTTTCCAAGGATTGCGCCTGCTGTTTGGCGACCAAGTTATTTTTTGTCGCCGTACCGATTTTTGGGAATGCGCCGGTTTCGATGCTGCGCTGCCAATTATGGAAGAAGCGGATTTGTGTTTGAAGTTAGTGCGACGGGGGAGACTTAAGTTAGTCAATCGGGTAGTGGAAAGTAGCGATCGTAGAGTTGCGAATTGGGGCGAATTTAAAGCTATTGCCATCTATCTTTCGATTGGCTTTTTGTGGGGTTTTGGCGTTTCTCCAAGGTATCTCAAGCAGTTTTATGAAGACATCCGCTGAAACACCAAATTTGATTAAACTCCCAAAATGTACTGCCTGTAATTTTTGGGCAAAAGTTTTTCCAACAGGTAAATAATCGCCCAACAACCTAACAAAGTCCCCGTAACTAAAAAGCCGAGCTTCAGCAGCGGATTTACCGGATCAATAAACTTATAAAACACTAACAAGACATATTTCGCTACTGTCGAATCCAGGAGATATATAGGGAATGAGTAAGCAGCCAATATTTTGACTAACCCAGATACTCTACTGGGAAGTGCGATACTCTTAGAAAATGCGAGGATGGATAATACGAACAAAATTGCGTATCCTTGAGCAGATAGTTTAAAAAACGATCGGAGAAACCATTCCTCCGAATTAACTCCACTTTTCAGGTAATATTCCCAAATGCTAGCTAGATAAAAAAGGATCGTTGCCCCTAAAATTGGCATTTTTTTCCGTTCGAGAACGGGTTGAAGTCTGTCATACGAGCCGCCCAAAAATAGACCCGTTGAAAATGGCAAAATCCAACTGAAAATCACGCGCTCCATCAAAGGTAGAGGTATTGATATATATTTGAAAGCGGTTAAGTAGAAGAAAATTGTAAAAATTGTTTGAATTGTTAAGCCCAAAGCCAAAACTTTTCGGGAGTCTAAAAATCTTAGTTTCACGAGAAGCCACCACCAGCCGTAGCATTGAACAATCACAACGATGAAGTAATAGGGAGGCATCACTGAACCAGTCAAGATATCTCTGAGTAATGAAAGTAAATCAAATTTTTGGATTTGTCCCAAATTATTTAAGATGTACAAAGCTACTGACCAAAACAGATAAGGGGGTAGAATTTTTGACAGTCTTTTTTTGACTACCAGTGCGGGATTATTTTGATTTTCCAGTTTGTTGGTGAGAAAAAAACCGCTCAACAGTAAAAATGCAGGTACGCAAAATAGTTGAAATGTATCGATCGCCACAAATAAAATTCTGCGATCATCGCGAAATGCGAAGAACCCAGCATGAGTAATCACCACGCTGAGGATCGCTAAAGCTCGGATCAAATCAAATTCAGCGAACCGATTAGAAACTTTTTGCATGGTAAAAATTAGATTGTAAAAATTGGAATCAAGTTAGGAATTTTTTGTCTGATACCAAATCCCGATTTGCTACCCCTTTTATCATTCGGCGGTTGAAACCGCTGCATAGAGTCAAACTTTCGTCCGAGCCGCCAAGGGGGACTAAGAGATAAAGGGGGTCTTTAAGCCGGATTTGGTATCAGCAGTACAATAGCATAAAAGGTTATATTTGCTCCTATCTTCACAAAACTTATGTCGGCAAAAATAAGTCACCGAGTGCTGGGATTGAGGAATAAAGACTATAGAGACTATGGCGAAAAAAAATCTACCTAAATTAGGTAGACTTTTAGAAATATTCCAGCAAAGAGTTCACTGTGGGCTAACCGTTGTTGTGATTGATGTGCGACGTAGAAACACTATCCAACTGATCGCGCCCGTTGCGGATCACGCGCAGCATATCGCTCAACTTGTGCTCGATATTATCGAGCACTTGGTCGGCATAATCATCGGCTCCGTTTTGAATTTCCTCGCATTCAGCCATCGCCCTGACTCTCATCTCTTCCAATTCCTCTTGAGCCTGGTAGCGAATTTGTTCCACTTCCGCCAGGGTGGCCTGCTGAATTGCCTCGCAGTCGAGCAAAACTTGCTGGCGCAACTGATCTGCCTCTATCTTCGCCTGCTGGAGCAGGCCCATATCGTTTAAAATTTCTGCTGCTCTCTGTTCTGCTGCTTCTATCACTTCCTGAGCGTAAAGTTCCGCCTCTTGAAGCAAGTCGTCTTTGTGCCGGATGATCGTCTCGGCTTCCTGAAAGGCGATCGGCAAATTTAGCCTCACCAAGTCTAATTGATCGAGCAACTGTTCTTCATCCACCAGAGTGCGTCTGGTCAGGGGAATTCGCGGGCTGTCGAGAACAATTTCCTCAAGCCTGTTCAATTCCCGCTGGATGTCTACTCCTGCGGTTCGGGTGGGATCTCCGAAGGCGGCTGTGTTCTGAGGTGGTTCGTTCTCAGTGCCGAGGCCGGTACTATCGGGTTCGATGCGAGTTGGTTCCTGCTGGCGTAACATTTGTAAATATCTAGGGCGACGTGTTTCGGAACAAGATGATCTACGGAGCCACCAAACTTGGCTATTTCTTTAACTACACTACTACTTAAAAAGCTGTACTCGTTAGAAGTTGCCAAAAAAACTGTTTCAATTTCACCCAGAAGGGTTTTATTGGTGTGGGCCATCTGGAGTTCCATTTCAAAATCTGTTAATACCCGGAGCCCCCGCAGCAGCACTTTGGCTTGTCGAATCTTAGCATAGTTTACTGTCAAACCCTCAAAACTGTCTACTTCTACATTTGGCAAGTGTTGGGTAGAGCGCAGGATCTGCTCGATCCGTTCCTCTACGGTGAAGAGAGGGGTTTTGCTGGGGTTTCTGACTACCGTAACAATTACCCGGTCAAACAGTTTAGATCCCCGCTCGATAATGTCTGCGTGACCGAAGGTGATGGGGTCAAAGCTGCCTGGATAGATTGCAATCACGAGTTTGGCTCAACGGAGTGGGGGGGAGTGGGGGAGTGGAGGAGTGGGGGAATAGGAGAGTGGGTAGAGTGGGGCAGTGGGAGAGTCGGAGAGTGGCAAAGCCGGAGATGTGGAAAATCTTCCTTCTTCCTTCTTCCTTCTTCCCTCATCCTTCTTCCTTCTTCCTTCTTCCCTCTACTTTTTCATGGAATGAGCTTTGTAAAAAGTTTCGAGGCTTTGCTTGTCGCCCACAAACCGCCAGTGCCAAGGCTCGTAACTGACGCCTTGGCGATTGTTTTTGGGGAAGGACATTTCAAAACTGAAGGCGACGGCGTTGGCTTCTAACCACTTGAATGCTTCGGTATTTTCAAAACTGGGGCTGAGGTTGTGTTCCGGGGCGCTGCCGTCGCCGATGTCGATCGCGTAACCGGTGTGGTGTTCGCTGTAACCTGGTGGGGCGCTGACTTCGGCTCGCTTGCTGGCGTTTTGCCTGCGTTCGGCTTTCACGTCAAAAAATACGTGCTGTTGGTCTTCCAGGGAGCGAAAGCCGGATATGGGAGCGAAGTAGATGCCTGATGCCGCTGCGGCGTTGGCCATTTCCTGATATTTTGCTGCTGCTGAGGAGCGGAGTTTGATGCTACCGTCGGGGGTGACGCCTACCAAGTCTTTTGCTGGTGCTTCTGGGTAGGGCAAGTGTCCCAGCAGGTTGTCTGGGGTTGCGGGGGCGGTGGCTTTGGGGTTGGTAGCTGGACTCGCAACCGATGCAGACGGCGAACTGGTCGGTGCTGGGTTTTGTTGAGTTTGCTCTGCCTGACTGGTGGCTGGGAACAAGTTAAAGTTGAGGTGCAGCCAGATGCTGACCCCACAGGCTAGTGCGGCCAACCCTAGCAGTTTCCAAATCAGCCCTTTTTTCTTAGACTGACTCTGCCCTGCTTCTGGGTATGGATGGTCTCGCACTGCTTCTGGAATTTCGTCGGCGACAAGCTCCGAGGCTTGCGGGGGTTTTCTTGACAGACTAGCGTTATCCAAGCCAGCTCCACTCCTGCACTTCAATAAGGCTCAACGTTAAAAATTGTAGACCGATATGGGCGATCGAACAGCTACAATTGCCGCTGAGAATATATCATTTCTTTCACACTTCGCCCCGTCCCATCCGCCAACTCTCGAATCTGTTGCTTGGGCCCACAGTCGATCGTCCCTGCGAGGCCGAACTGGTTGGCGCTGGTAGCGCTGGTTTATTTTAAGTGTAATTTGTTACTGTTCGACAAAATCCAACAATTCTTCGATCGACACATCAAACGTCCGGGCCAATTTTAGCAGAGCACCGATGTCAGCCATTGCCATACCGGGCGATCGGGCATAACTTTTAACAGTATTGTAGGATACCCCGGAGCGATCGGCTACTTCATTTAGCGCTCGGGGTTGGAGGGCCGTTAAGGTCTAATTAGTAGCTTAAAGCTCGATCGCCCCAAATCAAACATTACCAACTTCCGCCAACTCAGTAGCACTAACAGAATCTTCCTCTTCCCCTTTATCCCCTTCATCAACCGCAACAGATAACTTCAATCCCAGAGCCTTCAGCCAACTTACCAAAGCATAAATTCTCGCACTTCCTTCTCCCGACAACAAAAGATCTAATTTTTCCAAATGCAATTTAGCATCCTCTGCAGACATATTTGGTTCGCCAAGAGCCTCAAATACATTGCTAAGTGCGAGTTCCAGCAAACCAGGTTCAGGCTCTTCGTCTTCCAAATGCGCTGTTAGATAAGCCGCAGCGTGTATTTTATCCTTGAGCGCTCCTATCAGATAGCCCTGGTAACTATCGCTCGTTGGCATTTTCGCCTTCTCCATATTCTTTCCAATACTCCTTAGCTTTGCGGATATCTTGTTCTTGAGTGCTTTTATCCCCACCGCAGAGAAGAAGAACTATTGTTGACCCCAATTGTCCGAAGTACACGCGATACCCGGGCCCAAAATCAATTTTTAATTCGCAGACTCCTTCCCCAACAGACTTGCTGTTTCCTAAATTCCCTAAGCGAACTCGGTCAAGCCTTTGCTCAATTTTAACTACCGCATTCAAATCTCCCAGGGAACTAAGCCACTCTGCGAAAGGATTTCTACCGTCTGGGGTAATATAACGTCTAATTTCCCTCGGTTGTACTTCCATAAAGTCGATCGTACTTGCACCCTCATCATTAATACGGGCGATCGACCCAAATCAAACCTTCTTCACCAGGGCTAACTCAAAATCACCGATCGAAAGGAACTCTGCCGTCAGGGGTAGTGTAATGCTCAATTTCTCTCGGTTGCGCTTCCACAATCTTGATTCTAGCGACGATCGCACTCCAATCTGGCAGCCGCGCCCGATCGGCCCTTGACTCAATGCGCTACAATTATTAAGAAATCTTTAGTTAGATCCGTTTAACGTTCCAGACGCATTATGAGTCTTCCCATTCGCAACGTCGCCATCATTGCTCACGTCGATCACGGCAAAACCACCCTTGTGGACGCTCTCCTCAGACAGTCCGGGATCTTCCGCGAAGGGGAAGAAATCCCAGATTGCGTCATGGACTCCAACGACATCGAGCGCGAACGTGGCATTACCATCCTTTCCAAAAACACCGCCGTCAGGTACGGAGAAACCCTGATCAACATCGTCGATACCCCCGGACACGCGGACTTCGGCGGAGAAGTCGAACGAGTTCTCGGCATGGTTGACGGCTGTCTGCTGATCGTAGACGCCAACGAAGGCCCGATGCCGCAAACGCGGTTCGTGCTCAAAAAAGCCCTAGAAAAAGGACTGCGCCCGATCGTCTTTGTGAATAAGATCGATCGCGAGCGAGCCGACCCCCACAAAGCCGTCGATAAAGTTTTGGATCTGTTCCTCGAACTAGGTGCTGACGACGATCAGTGCGAATTTCCCTATCTCTTCGGTTCCGGCTTAAGCGGTTACGCCAAAAAACACCTCGAAGACGAAGGGGTAGATATGAAGCCCCTCTTTGAAGAAATCCTCGACCACGTACCACCCCCCGTAGGCGACCCCAACAAGCCACTACAACTGCAAGTAACCACCTTAGATTACTCAGAATACGTCGGTCGCATCGTCATCGGCCGCATCCACAACGGCACGATTAGAATCGGTCAACAAGCAGTCTTAATCACCGAAAGCGGCGCGATTGTCAAATCAAAAATTACCAAATTGATGGGCTTTGAAGGCCTGAAGCGGATTGATATCCCAGAATCTTCTGCTGGTAATCTTGTCGCCGTTGCTGGTTTTGCTGATGCGTATATTGGCGAGACAATTACCTGTCCCAACGACCCGCAAGCACTGCCTTTAATCAAAGTAGACGAACCGACTTTGCAGATGACTTTCTCGGTGAACGATTCGCCGTTCTGCGGTCAAGAAGGTAGTTTGGTAACATCGCGTCAAATTCGCGATCGGCTAATGCGAGAACTCCAAACCAACGTCGCCTTGCGCGTCGAAGAAACCGAATCTCCCGACAAATTCCTCGTATCAGGCCGTGGCGAACTCCACCTCGGAATCCTGATCGAAAATATGCGTCGCGAAGGATACGAATTCCAAGTATCTCAACCGCAAGTAATCTTCCGCGAAATCGGCGGTCGTCCCTGCGAACCTTTTGAATGTTTGGTGTTAGACGTACCCGAAGAAGCAGTCGGTGGCTGCATCGAACGCCTCGGTCAACGCAAAGCAGAAATGCAAGATATGCACGTCAGCAGCACCGGCCGCACCCAAATCGAATTTTCGGTCCCCGCTCGCGGTTTGATTGGATTCCGAGGCGAGTTTATGCGCTTGACTCGCGGCGCTGGAATTATGAACCACAGCTTCCTCGACTATCGCCCCCTCGGTGGAGAAATTATCGCCCGTCGCAACGGAGTATTGATTTCCTTTGAAGAAGGAATTGCAACTACTTATTCACTGAAAAATGCTGAAGACCGTGGCGTATTTTTCATTACCCCTGGAACCAAGGTTTACAGAGGGATGATTATCGGAGAAAACAACCGAGATGAAGACATGGAGCTGAATATTTGCAAGTCGAAGCAGTTGACAAACCACCGCGCATCTGGCGGTGAAGAATTGGCGCAATTGCAAGCACCAGTCGATATGAGTTTGGAACGCGCTTTGGAGTACATCGGCCAGGATGAATTGGTGGAAGTAACACCGAAATCAATTCGCTTGCGGAAGGTTTCTAAGAAGTTGGTGAAACGCTAAAACAACTTGAGGGCTGGCAAAATTGCTAGCCCTTAGTGTCAACTTCAAACTATATTTAAAGGCAATATTAATAAGAGTAAATAACCGAGGAATTATGAGAACCATCTAAATTAGATAAGCAATTAAGCAGATGGAACCATGAAAACCACCGTTGAACTTAACTAAGAATTGCTTAAAGAAGCCTTTCGCTTAACGAATTTCAAGACATAAAAATAACTAATTGGCTTTGCTTTGCAAGTACAAAGTATTGTGGGAGAACGGATGTATTTCTAATCGACCCTTAAATTGATCATTATCCTAACGTTTATCAATAAAATTTATGCTGAAGAGAATTTATGTAAATAATTTTAGATGCCTGGTCAACTTTGAATTGACAGTAGATAGCTTAAATCTCTTTCTGGGTTCAAATGGATCGGGCAAAACTACCGTTTTCGAGGTTTTAAGAAAACTACAGAAATTTATTTTAGGCGATCAAGCTTCCCAGCAAGATTATAAAGTATCAGATTTGTTTGCAAGCAAGGATTTAACAAGATGGCAAAAATCCAACATTCAAAAATTTGAATTGGATATTCAAGGAAATGGTGGCATTTATAAATATACCCTAGAGATCGAACATCAAGGAGACTATGCACCTCCTAGAATGCGACTAGAAAGCTTAACTTTTGACGGACAACCTCTGTTTAATTTCTGGGTTGATGCAGGGGATAGAGGTATGCCTGTAGGTCAAGCTAGGCTGTATAATGACGATCCCGATCGCGAAGGTGCTTTCTTGCCGTTCTTTGATTGGTCGCGTTCTGGCATTGGTTTTATTTACGAGAGGCCTGATAATCTAAAGCTTACATGGTTCAAAAAACGGATTTCTAACTTTTTTATTGTACAGATCAATCCTTATATAATGGAATCAGAAAGCCTTAAGGAGGAAAGTTCACCTAACTGGGATATGTCAAATTATGCAGCTTGGTACAGCTATTTATCTCAAGAATCTCAAGGTAAAATCCTTAAATTAACGCTGGAATTACAAAAGATTATCCAAGGATTTGATTCATTTCAAAATTCTAAATCCGGTGATGTTAGGATTTTGTCAGCATCTTTTACCCGTCCCAGCAAGGCTGCTTATAGGCTTAATGAATTATCGCACGGTCAAAAAGCTTTAATTGCTCTATACACCTTAATATATTGTTCTCCTGATGATAATTTTACTTTGTGTATTGATGAACCAGAAAATTTCCTGGCTTTACCGGAAATAAAACCTTGGTGGGGTAGGGTGATGGACTATTGTCTGGAAAATCAAGCACAAGCAATGTTAATTTCACATCACCCCTCATTAATTAATTACTTAGCAAGCAATTCAGGTTATTGGTTTGAACGAAGAGATAATGAAGCTGTCCGCGTGCGGCGAATTACTGATACTGAAGAAGAAGGTTTATCAGTTGCTAAGCTTATAGAACTTGGATGGATTTATGACGAGTAGAGATGATTTACCAGAAGTAACTATTCTCTGTGAAGATATTGACCAAGAGCGATTTATCAGAGAATATCTAATCTGCCGGGGCTTGGAAGAGCACAAAATTAAAGACTATGGCAATTCTAAAGGGATAGAAATTAAGAATAACAATGCTTTGATAGTCAAGAATTATCCAGATATTATTAAAAGTTATAGAAGACGTAAGTACAGAAATATTGCTGTAGTAGTAATGATTGATGCTGATGAAGATAGCGTGTCTGATAAAATGCGTTCTTTACATAAAGAGTTAGATGAAGCTGCAGGTAATTTAAACAAAGATACGCGACTGCCTAATGAGAAAGTTGCTATTTTTGTGCCAGCCCGAAATATTGAAACGTGGTTTTATTACATTATGGAAGGGCAAGAATGTGATGAAACTACTGATTATAAAGATAAAAAAATGAGTGCAAAAGAGAGGATTGAACTAGCTAAAAGCGCGGCCCAAAAATTGGCTAGAGAAATATGTCCTCAGGGAGTCGATCGCATTACTTTGCCTTCTCTCCGTTATGCGTGTACGGAGTTGCAACGGCTACAGTTTTAAAAAATGAGTTAGTTGATGTGACATGATGTTTTGTTAGATCCCCAATTTCTTAAAGCCATCGAATATCTGGGTTTTCTGTTTTCTTAAGTTGTTCTACTTAGTTAATGATATATCATTTTTATATATCAATTGGCACATCGTGACCCTAGTGGGCGATCGCAGGCTGAACAAAGTCACACAATATGTTTTAATTTATATTTGAGCAAAATCCAAACAAAACTAGCCATGAGTCCTAAATCAATAGCCGTAATCAACTTTAAAGGCGGTGTCGGAAAGACCACCGTCACTTGGAGTCTGGGAAATATTATATCCCAAGGAACAGACTTAGAAGTCTTGATGTTAGACTTAGATCCGCAAATGTCGCTCACAGAGGCGATCGGACTTAACGAAAATACAGGTCATTTAGATGACAAATTTGGTAAGTGGTACGAAAAATCTCTCAAGCATAGACTTACAATTTACGACGCTCTAGAAGTCTTTAAAAAAGCAGGACAGAATTTTAAATTTCCCGTTGGTTTCGAGACCATTTATCAGATTGACGAACAGTTGCATTTTGTCCCTTCAGTTGAAGAATTGTATTGGTTGGATATCGATGGATTTGAGGGGAAAAGTGTTAAAGACTTCATCCGCAGATTCATCGGCAAAATCGCCAACTCTCCCAATCTCCCCAAATACGACTTGATGCTTTTTGACTGTTCGCCTTCCTTCAGTCTCCTCACCTACAGCGTACTCTCTTGCTGCGACTTAATATTGATTCCCGTCAATCCCGATTATTTTGGTTCGAGGGGATTGAGTTTAGTTTTAAACTCGCTCCAGAAACGGATTGAGCCTTATCCGTTTCCCAAGATTGCAGTGTTTATGAATAAAGCTAAAACCTATGGAGGATTGCTGACGAATGAAGTTCAGTTTTACATGAGAGAAGTAAAGAGACTTTGCGCTGAGATATCAAAAGACAATAACATAGAAGTTAGATTTTTAGAATCGACGATTCGGGAAAGCGTCGGGCTAAAACGGGCGATTAATGAGGGAGAACTGCCGCGAGAATTAGTTAGAGAATTTGAACAACTATGGCGCGAGTGTGAGGAGTATCTGAAATGAGTAAAAAAGAAATTTTAGCTGCTTCCGAACAAGCAAGCGGGGGGTTAGTTGAGGAAATTGGCGAACTTAAGGAAATCTTGCGGGACGTTGCTCGAAAATTAACCAGGCTTGAAGCTCAAGTCAAGCGGGGAGGGCTTTCTGCTGGCTCAAAAACTTCGGATATTTCCAGTGGTGCTGATGTTAATAAACCTGCTAATCTCTCGGCTAGAAATGTTCTAGAAACTTATGAAGAACTGCGTTTACAAGCTAAAAATGGAAATGAAGAAGAGGTGAGGAAAAAATTGTTGGCAATGAGTGCAACTGACTTGAACTTGATGTGTTGCGAGTTAGGGATGCCGCCCAGCAGCAAGAATCCGTCCCGCAAAAAAATGTTCGAGCTAATTATTGGTAGAATTAAACAGAGTTTGAGGCTGTCACGACATATCGACAGACAAACACTGTGAACTACAGATAAACCGACAAATAAACCAACAAAATGCGTTTGAATAAATTATGGCTGGTAAGGGCGATCGGCCTAATCTCCCTAACACTCTCAATCACCTTGTTTTTGAGCCTTCACAGCCCTCCCCCAACCGCAGCCCAAAAACCAAGGATACTAGCGTTTACCGCCCTCCAGATGCGCGGCAGCGAGAACAGATCCACTTTATTTGCGGTCAATGCTACCAGTTCCGCTCGCCGCGAACTTACACGTAATATAGATGTTATCGCTCCCCTAGTGTGGTCGCCCAACGGCCAGCGGCTGGCTTTCGTTGGCGGATACAGCGACATCTATACAGTCAATGCTGACGGTTCTCGACTAACTAAACAGTTTTCTGAGGCTGGTTGCAAAGCAGCTAATTTTGAAATAGCTTGGTTTTCCAACAGCCAGAAACTTGTTTTTGCCCGTTCTTGCGACGGTTTTACCTCTGA
Organism: Microcoleus sp. MON1_C5; assembly: GCF_036701875.1. Lineage (NCBI taxonomy): Bacteria > Bacillati > Cyanobacteriota > Cyanophyceae > Oscillatoriales > Microcoleaceae > Microcoleus > Microcoleus sp. MON1_C5. Next base: position 73,434 of record NZ_JAUBRN010000013.1, read on the forward strand.
TGCTCCCGGCAGCCAATCACTTTATACAAGCAACACTTCTGGCATTAAAGGAACTAAATTAGTTAGGAATTTGGAAGTAGGAGGACAGCCGCCTAAAACAGAAATTTCATCGGAATTTTACATTTCACCCGACGGCCAGCAGGTAGCATTTGTCAAGGAGAAAAATATCTACAAAATGAATGCCGACGGTTCGGGAATGACCAAACTAACTAAAAGTCCCGGCGAATATATATCATCGGGCGGAAGTGAACTTGTGTGGTCGCCAGATGGCACAAAAATTGCTTTCCTGGTCGGCGCTTATCCGAAACAGCAAATTTACACAATTAATGCCAATGGAACCAACCTCAAGAATTTGACAAACAACCCGCAAAATGAGGTTTACAGCGTCAAACTATTTTGGTCGCCCGACAGCAGCCGCATTGCTTACTATTATAATAAACCCGGCGATTCAGCAGGGGAACAGCAAGATATCTACCTGCTCGACATTAACCGGGGGACAGCCAAGAACCTCACCCAAAAACCCAGAAACTACGACGAAATTTCGTGGTCGCCGGATGGCAAATTTATTGCTTTCGTCGCTGGAGAGTTCAATAATCAAAAACTCTACACAATCAATGCTGACGGGAACCAGCTAAATCAACTAGCTACCCGGCTAAAACCGTCGGGAATTTCAGAATTAGCTTGGTCTGCTGACAGCCAGCAAATTGCTTTTATATTTAACGAAATCCAAGGAGACAAAAGCAACTTGTATTTAATTAATCGGGACGGTTCGGCATTGACTAAATTGACAAACGACAAAGATTTGAATGCTAGCAATCCGGTTTGGCAACCGCAGTAAAGTTACGAGTCACAATATGCTGTAGGGGTGGGTTTTAGCACAGATAAACCCAGAACGCCGCGCTATATTTGCATCGCCTTGGATCGAAAGCGGGTTACTGAACAAGAAAAAATCCACCCAACTCAGCACTCAAAACTCTTCTCAAATGGGGGCAGATGCAATAATTTTTTTCTCCTTTAATTGCTGGTGAACTTGCAAATCATTTGACTCAAGTTCTTGGGGTTTTTCATCCTGCACCTGTTTGTCAATTTTGGGCAACTTTAAAATCGCCCCAGCTAAAACCCAATAATACACCGACACTGGATCTACATCCAGGGGATAGTATTGAGGATTGATCGTAATAAATCCCACAAATACCCAAAAACTAGCTCCGTAACTCCGCAAACTTTTGTCTTTCACAGAACGGTAAGCTCTAAAAGTTAGAAAAGCCAAGTGTAAAACCATGATCTGAAAAGCAATCATTCCCGGATAACCGAGTTCGTAAATCAACTTAGGTTGGAAAGTTTCAATTAGCTGCGTAGCACCAAATATTCGCGTTGAATTAGTTGCTCGTCCCACACCTCTACCGAGAGGTCTGTCAATGATAAAATTGTGGCTTTGCTCGAACTGATTAAAGAGAAACTGCTGGGGCGGTGCAGCCTTCCAGCGGTTAACAAAACTCTCCCGCTGCTGCTCGATAATTTCCGGGTTAATTGCTGCACCGACAAACAGCAGAATCGCGAGTCCTGCACCGATGGGAATAAATCGTTTTAAATTAACTAATTGACCGGTGAGAACTAGCAGGATTGCCGTAGCAACGGGAACCAGAACTAAAGCAGCTCTTTGACCGGAAATAACTGCATTGGCAAATACTAATGCCATGCCAAATAAACCGATAACTCGCCACCAGAATGAAGGGTCGCAAAAGGCAGAGGCAAAGGTTAAAAAAGCATTAGAAATTAAAAACCAAGCCCACTGCCAAGGGGCTACAAAAGTTCCCGGCAAGCGGATAAACTTGACTTCTGGACTGAACACTAAAGAACCGCCGACAAAACATCTAGCTTGCAGCGTTGCTTTATATAAGTCGTTTCCGCTCATTCCTCGGGTACCCGCACATTTTCCACTTTGCAGCAACAGGTACTGCATCAAACCGAGAAGGCAGCAAACTATCGCCAAAACGATGTGCATTCGACTAAAAAATACTAAATCCTTCTTAGTGCGGAGCAGATAATAGGTACAACCAATCAGCGGTATGTAACCTATCAATACTTTTAAGCCGAGAATTCCTTGCAGAATTGGTTTCTCACCCTTCATAGGGTTGAGCTGCATATCGCCGTTGACAAAAATTAAAGTCAGCATTGCCATCATCAACAGGATGCTAAAGGTAGAAAGCATTTGTTTGGGAATGAACAGGGGCAACTGTTTCTTTTTGCAGCTTTGAATTAGGGCGATGAGAGCTGGTATGTAGAAAGCATCTTTGGCTAATTGAAATGCAGCATTCCCGCCGCCAATTGCGTAAGTAATTGTACCGCTGAAAGGCAGGTAAATTAAAAAAGTCCACAAAGCTTGACGGGGGTATTTGTAGGAAAGCAGCAAGATGGCTGCGGCTGCGCCTCCTGCAATAGCAATCTTAGGGCGGGCTACCAACAACAGGGGGATGCTGACAGCAACGCTGACTAAGCAGCTTAGGGCGATCGCCTGCACCAATTCATTGCGCTTTTCTGAAATTTTGCGTTTTTGTGCAGCTACTTCTTTTTTGCTTAGCGCGGTTATTTTTTCGCTGTGCTTGTGTTTTGATTTCTTGGATTTGCGCTGGGTTTTCAACATATACAAGAAGGAAGAAGGAAGAAGGAAGAAGGAAGAGGGAAGAGGGAAGAGGGAAGAGGGATTTAGTGGTCGAGGAGAGAAATAATAAGTAATTCTTTATGTTTCAGCAATTAATAAATTCCTCTGCATCAGGGGGATTACTATAATTTTTATAAGGCACTTATGTAGAAGGCTGAAGGCAATATGATGTAGAAGGCTGGACATCGAGAAGGTAGAAAGCAGAATGAATAGAAGCAAAAATATTTGGGTAGAGTTGGTTACTTATTCTTAAAGTCAATATCGCAAAAAAGTCTCTGTCGAGATTGTGGGTGTGACGCGGGCACAAATTACACTGGCGACCTTGTAGAATATAACTGCTGCATCTATAATGTACAAATCTCGAAAAAATAATTTTAATCTAGCGGTGAATATGAAATTAACAAAATTTGTATCGATCGGGATTGTCCTATTTTTAGGAGCAAGCGGGAGCATATTATCTAGCAGCAGTAGAGCATTAGGGGCCGAAAAAGTTGTCCTCACATTTGGCCCGATCAGACAAGCCATCAATGTCAGCGACTTAGAAGACTTTGCTAAAGAGGGCACGACGACGCCAACCCTGCAACAAATTATCCGGTTCTCCAAAATGGACGCGCAAATATTGCGGGGGTTCATGGGTCTAGAAATCGGTTTAAAGCCTGCTAATCTGGCTAGGGTAGTTTACAGCACCCCGGGAGAAAAAATCACTGACCAAATCGGTCAAGCAATTCGCACTCAGCGCCGCACAGAAAGCGGCAAAGCTCTGCGGGCAGCGGTGATCCTGGCAGCCGGGGACGACGGTAAGGTATCGCTGCTAGAAATCCTGAAAAAGTATCCTCTCAACGAGGTTTACGTAGATGTTGCCAGCCTTCGCACCGCTGTTGGGAAAGTTCAGAGTATAGCCGGAACTCTGCAAAGCCTGCTTCAAGATGTGATGCGATCGACAACTCGCACAACTGAAACAACTCGCCCCGAAAGTCCGATCGAACCTCGCCGCAGCGTGCAGCCAACAACTCTGCCTCCAGCGCCGCGCCGCGCCGCCCCTTTGCCAGCACCCGCACCGCAGCCTGTGACGCCGGTCAGAGGGCTTTGGTAAAAACATCATAAATGTGTCCTAAAGGCGGGTTGAAGCGGCTGTTGTGCCATTCTGCCGAGTCTTTTGAGACCAAACCCGCCCCCGCCCTACCCCTATCCCAACCCCCAAAAGGGTTAGGACTTTTGTGAAAACTCCCAAAGCCATCAATTTTTCTTTAGCAATTTTTTGAGCAACTTAGGAATCTCTGAAGGTCGAGCCGCCACAGGTATGTCCGCCTCTTCAAAGGCAGCCATTTTGTTTGGGGCCGTAACTCCAAAGGCTTTCTGGGCAGCCGCCCGAGAACTGATCAGGATGCCGGCGTGGCCCAAAGACGGCCCCTTGGGAGCGTAGCGGCCGGCCAGATAAGCAACCACGGGTTTGTCGATCGCCGAGGCGATGTAAGAAGCAGCAGCTTGTTCACTCCACCCGCCAACTTCCCCCACCAAAACTATCGCTTCGGTACTGTCGTCTTCGTCCAAAATTTGCAGCCACTGCATAAAAGAAGAACCGACAATCGCGTCGCAGCCAATACAAACCGCCATCGACTGTCCCAACCCAGCCTCCGTCAGTTCTAGGGCAACTTCGTAAGTCAAAGTGCTGCTGCGGCTGATCACTCCCACCGGGCCGGGAGTGTAAAATTCCTTGGGGTGAGTTCCCAGCAGGAGTTTGTCGGGCACAATAATCCCCGGACTGTTGGGCCCGATTACCAAAGTTTCGGTGGCTTCTGCTTTTCTGACTAAGTGCACCATATCCAGAGGAGGCACTCCCCCAGTAACGATCGCGATTTGCCGAATTCCTCCGGCGATCGCTTCTAAAGCAGCATCCAGCACCGAGTAAGCGTCTACCAAAATTACCGCAGTGTCAACGTGACCCACTGCCGCCACTGCTTGTTCTACCAAATCAAAAATCGGAATTCCCTCCACCTCCAGCCCCCCCCGACCGGGACTAACACCGGCGACTACATTCGTGCCGTATGCTTTCATCATCAGGGCGGCGCGGGTGGACGCGGGAGATTCTGTAATGCCCTGTACTAGGACTTTGCTTTCAGGAGTTAAATTCATTTTTTCCCACTTGACACTCGATCTGTAAAAAGCAGAAGGCCTTCATCTGTACAGAAATCTCATTTTTTGCCGATCGACTGCCGCTACTTGGCGGAGGATACAGAAGCGGCCGCGGCCTCATCCAAAGTGCTAGCTAGCTGCACCGGCAACTGTCCCAAACGCTTTTTAACAGCATCAGCATCGATCTCTACCAGCCGCAGCACCACTTGGATGTGGCGGTTAGCGCGAGCTTTCCGTTCCAAATAGCCGGCTACTGCAGCGATTATTTCCTCGGTCTTGGAGGCGCTGCCCAAAATATTTACAAGTATCACCTTAACGCTTTTATCCTGAGCGACTAACTCCAGACCCGAATCCGCGCGATCGCGCAGGGCATTTGCTGCTTCGTAGCGGTCTAGGGAACCAATATTCACAAAATTAGCTGGTTTTCCTCCTTGGTGGGTTACAGCATCTAGAGTTGCCATTGTCAGGCCCACTCCGTTGCACAAAATCGCGATATTCCCGTCTAGTTCGATTAATTGCAGGGATTCGGAATTGGAGATTGGGGATTTAGATTTGGGGTCAAACTCCGGCTGCTGCTGAACCTTCGAGTAGGAATGGGGGCGATCGCTAGGGGCATGGAGACTTCTCCTTTCCCGTGCCAACCCCCTGCTTTGCCTCTTTCCCGATAGTGCGGCCAAATCTGGATGTCGCCCCAAGGCATCGTCGTTGGCGGTCACTTTACCGTCTAAAGCCATTACCTCTCCCGTCGGACTGATGCCGAGAGGATTGATTTCTACTAAATCTAAATCTTTTTCAACAAACAGCCTGTACATTTTTTCGACAATGGTGCTCACCGATTGAATCAAGTCTCCCTGCAATCCCATTTTCAGCGTGAGACGCCTCGCGTAGAATGGCGAAAATTCTTGATCTACGGCAACTTGCTGCATTTGCTCGATCGACCGTTCGACATCCATACCTCCTTGTCTCGAACCCAGAAGCACCGGGCGGCGGGCTACGGGGTCTAGGAGTACCGCTAAGTACAATTCTTGGTCAGCGTTGTACTTTGCTTCTGCCAGTAGAACTTGGGGATATTCATCCTCGATCGGCAAATTAAAAATTGTTTGAGCGGCTGCTACTGCATCGATCGTATTTTCCACAAACTTGATACCGCCCGCCCGGCCCCGTCCCCCAGCCCGCACTTGCGATTTGAGTACAACGGGGTAGGGAATTTTCAGTCCTTTGAGGTCGGCGGGATTGTCAATCTGCTGCGACGGCAAAATCGGAATTGCCATCTGGCGAAATAAAGATTTAGCTTGGTACTCTAACAAATCCATTATCAATTACGGGTTACGGGTAGTTGGCAACAAGCAATTCGTCCTAATTGGCAATTCATAATTAATAGATAGTAATTGGTTTTTTGTCAAGTTAAAAGTTAAAAATTCTCGATTTTATCTTTTATTTTTCGACTTGTGTATGACCGATTACTTATTCGCTATTACCGCTCGCCGATTACCTATTACCTAAGCTGTTTCAAAGTGTTTTTTTCTAGAATTGCCAAATTTTACTGTCGGCTCTGGCGGGGAGATATTTGGCGAGCGTTGGTGTTTTTTTGTCTCCGAAAATCTTCGGACGTTCGGCGATACTGTGCCGAGATCTTTTTGCGAATTGTTTACTTGATGCTATTAACAGCGCCTTGATGGACGGTTTTGACCCATTTGAGCCGCTTGGGCCGTACCGCAATCCGAGCAGTCACAGTCCCTACCAGCAGCCAGTGGAACATATACACAGTACCCCGCAGCGTTTGCAGGAAGGTGACAAAAACTCTTTTAACGTCAAATTTGGTCTCTTTGCGAGTGCGGCGCAAACCGACAAACATTCCCACCACCGACAATGTAAGGGTCATAAAAGTTATGGGACTGGCGATCGGCATCCGGCGCAGCGCAATTGACATCACAAAGTCGGGTAGCGCTACTGTAGGTAAGAAATATTGAGATACCCAAAATCCAAATAAATCCCAAGTTTTCCCAGTTCCCATGCGGTTCCGCAAAATTAGCCGCCAGTAGTCAAGATAACGCTGATAGCCACCTTCGGCCCAGCGATTGCGCTGGTGCCACAGAGCGCGAGGGTTAGTGACTCCTTCTTCTGACACGGCTGGGAAAGCGAGAAATTCAATGTCCCATCGGTCTAGGTGCAGCCTCACAGTCAAATCCAGGTCGTCGGTAATCGTCTCTTCGTTCCAGCCTCCGCAGCTTTCCAAGGCGGTGCGACGCATGAATTGGCCGTTACCGCGCAATTCTCCAATGCCGCCGATCGCAATCCGCTGCTGCTGGAAAAAACTGTCGAGAGCCATTTCAGCTTCTTGGCCACGAGTCCAAAAATTTACCGAAGCATTGGCGATGGCTTTTCTGACTTGCACAGCCCCTACCTTTTCTCCATGGAACACTGGCAGCACCCGGCGCAGCAAATCCGGCGTTACCGTCGCGTCGGCGTCAAATATTCCCACAAATTCCCCGCGAGTCAGCGGCAACACTTGATTGAGTGCTCCCGACTTCCCGCCGCTGGCATTTGCTCCTCGGCGAAATACTTTGAGCTGGGGGTACTTTTTGGTTAGCTGTTCCAATACTAGCGGCGTGGCGTCGCTGCTGTGATCGTCGATCGCCCAAACTTCGTAGCGGTCGATCGGATAATCTACATTGCAGATGGATTCTACGAATCGGGCAATCACCGCTTCCTCATTTTTCGCTGCCACCAGCAGCGACACGTAAGGCCAATCCTCTCGGCTTTCATCGGCAAGAGGCGGCAGTGCGGGCTTGGGCGAAGCAAACAAAACTCGAAATGCTTGCATCCACAGCAGTCCCGTCAACCCCCACACTACCCACGCACCCCAAGAAATCAAGTGCAGGGCGATCGTGCCGGCCCAAATCGCCGTCAGCACTGCGGCGGCTTTTCTGCGGCGTCCCCGGTACAGATTTTGAGGAAAAGAGGGAGTTCCCGGCACAGACACCGCAACCGGGAGCTCTGCTTTTGTTTCCGCGTCAAACACCCTGTCGCCAATGTCTGGTATAGCAAATACTTTGCTGAGCTTCGAGTGCGAGGTCAAACTCTTGAGCTCTTCTTGAGCTAAATCAGAGATGTCCAAGTTAAGCTCGCTGCGAGCGTCGTTTTCTGGCCAAGAACTCTCCTGCATAGGTTACTTGATTCAACCACCAATAGTTTTTGATTTTAGATATAAGCATCTACTGTATCAGTTTCTGGACTTTTGTCGAAAGCGGACGGGAGGACAACCAGCGGGTTCGGTGCTTGTACTACCCTGGTAAACGGGTACTGCATCGAGTATTTTGGTTGACTTTTGCTTGCGATCGACTAGGAATATCTGTTAGTTTTTTCTGGGGATCTAAACTATCTGTTAGTAATAATTGTCTGAGGTGGAAATATGTCTATTCCTCAACTCAAGCCAGCCGATGACAAAGAAGTGAAAGTCTACGCGCCTTTCTGTCAAGAGCCCAGGCGCAAGTTTTTACCGCACGCTATTGGTCTCTACAAGCTCAAAAGCTTGGAGGGGGCAAGAAAAATTGACGGTGGGGAGAGCGTGCCGTTTGTCGCTAGTTGGAATATCTCGTCGCTGCCGATCGACTTAACCCGCTGTCGGGTGTTGTTTGACGGCAATGCTGAACTCAGCTACGAAGTGACTATGCAAAGCTCTGAGTTTGTTAGTTGCTTAATTGAGGTACTCCTGACTTTTCAGCGGACTCGTACTGTCGATTTTTCTAAAACGTTTTACCGCAAGCTGATGCGAATGGATGAATAACTTTCACCGCCGCCGCACTCCCGAAAGTCCGCAATTGACAATCAAGCAATTTAATCCGGGGCTCCCGGATTGATTCGCGGATCGAGAAAAAAGCTCCTCGCTCGCGATCGCCAGCCCCCGGATTTATCAGTGGGGTCGCTTTCTTCAATCTAAAATCTAAAATCTAAAATCTAAAATCGATTGACGGGCGCTATAACTGGCGCACCAATAGTGTAACGCCTCGACGGCAACATTACATGATTGGTGCGCCAGCCCTATTTGAGAAGCGGAAATAGTAAGTGAGTTGTGGGATCATTCTCAATAATCCCTTTGGGGGTGAGCACTTATCCCCATTGCTAAAGTAAATCTACAGCAGTTTTCTGTTGAGCGTGATACAGATTTCGCGTAGGGACTCAGGCTTTGCCTGAGTCCCTACCTGTATTTCATCCAATTGAAAACTGCTGTATTTGTTGTGCGATAAGCCCAAAAGCCTATTTCGGACATTGGTGCTGTGCGAGTACGCGCGAGCGAAGCTATCGCCGTTAGGCGAATCGCGCCGTCCGATTTCGTTCAAATTTTGCGACTCGGTAGCTGAGAGGAAAGCGCTGTAGAGCCGCCCAAGGAAAATCAATCTACAGCCCTTGAAGTGCGATCGGGCTAGCATCGGAATCAGCCTTTGAGCTGCCAAAATTCCAGCTCACGCCGCCCGACAATTTATTTGTTTAGAAGCTAGAAGCCCGATCCTAAGCAGCTTCTTGCTCGCAGTGCTACCGATCGGTTTGAACGCGGGCGATCGCACTAATAATTAATAACTAATAATACAACCTATCGATTTTCGATTATATGAAAAAACGCTCTGACAAACACCGGACTTTATTCCTACAAAATACCTAGGCTAGCAATCATAAATGAGTCGTATTTTTTTACTTTACCCCAACCCTCCCCTTCGTAAGGGGAGGGGTAAGAAATCCACAAATAATTTAGAATTGCTATATACCCAACAAAAACTTCACCAAGCCCTCTCAATAGGTTTTTCTAGTGAGATCACAACTTCTCCCCGGTTATTTAGATTTTATAATACTCGGTATCACTATCTAAGTTCAGTAATAAAAAAAGTGGCTAAAATTTTTATAATTAAAATGGGTTTTTAAAGGCAGCCGGGGCGATAAATCATTATCAAAAACTGCGGATAAAACAAACAATTTAAAAACTGCTTTCCCAAAATCAAGTAAAAAGAATAGGAAGAAAAGGGTTGCTAACAGGCGAATAAAAGTTTTTCGCAAAAAAACAATATGCCCAAAAGCGACAAAATCGAGTATAATAGTATTGCCAAATTGAGTCGCAGTTCAGAAATACTGTAGAAAAAACTAAATTTATTGAAATAGACAGGTGCAAATTGAGGATTGAAGGCGTACCCAAATTGACTAAATATTTGCTGATCGGTTCCACAAAAGCTTACAGCGGCAAGTCGGCCATCGCCCTGGGGATGGCACTCGGACTCCGGGGAAAAGGACTGGCCGTCGCCTACGGCAAACCTCTGGGAACCTGTTTCAGCTCCGAGGGAGCTGCGCTCGAGGAGGAAGACGTGCGGTTCGCGGTAGAGACGCTGAAGCTCTCAGAAAGCCAGATGCCGTCAACACTGCTGTATTTGGATGAAGAGACCGTTCACAAGCGTTTGCGGAGAGAAGACAAGACAGATTACCGCCAGTCTTTAGCGCAATATTTGCAAGCTCCCAGCGGAGACTTGGTGCTGTTAGAAGGCCCAGCTAATTTGGAGGAAGGCAGTCTGTTTGACTTGTCTTTGGCTCAAGTCGCTGAGGCAGTTGATGCCTCTGTGCTGTTGGTAGCCCGCCCGATCGATCTTTATATAGACGATTTGCTGTCGGCTAAACAGCGTTTGGGTTCGCGGTTGCTGGGGGTGGTACTCAACGACGTACCCTCGGACAAACTCGAATCGGTAACGGCGACTGTGCGGCCTTTTCTGGAGGCTGCGGGTATTCCAGTTTTGGGAATGCTGCCGAGAAGTGCTTTGCTGCGAAGTGTCAGCGTCAAAGAATTGGTGCACCAATTGAAAGCTGATGTGCTGTGCCGTCGAGACCGTTTGGACTTGATGGTGGAAACGTTGACAATTGGCGCGATGAATGTTAGTTCTGCTCTGAAGTATTTCCGCAAAGCGAGAAATATGGCGGTGGTGACGGGGGGCGATCGCACCGACATTCAGCTAGCAGCTCTGGAGAGCTCGACTCAGTGCTTAATTTTGACAGGTCACTTGCCTCCTTCTCCCCTAGTGATTGGCAGGGCAGAAGAAATGGAAATTCCGGTTTTGTCTGTTGATTTGGATACCTTAACCACGGTAGAAATTATCGACAGCACCTTTGGCAACGTGCGGCTGCACGAACCGATCAAGGTGGAATGCGTTACTCAGCTAATGGCAGAACATTTTGACCTTGAGGGTCTGATGGCATCCTTGGGCCTGAGCGATCGAGTCCATTAATAACAGAGCCGGAGCTGAGGGAAGAAGGTATTCGGCAGAGAAAACTTTTTGTTTAAATAAATAAAAAGCCAAAATTCTTAAATTCTCAATTTTTCTTGAATTCTACCTTGAGCTCCGGCTGGCGAATGTCTTGAGACATTCTGCCTTCTGGCTTCCTCAAATCTCCAGATCCTCTAGTCTGATCCCGTAAATCAGCAATTCTTAACTTCTTTTTGGCGGCAATGGCTAGTGAGTCTGCTAAAATCCACAACGTAGTTTTATTTAATTTAATAAATTCTTTGAGTCAATCAATTGAGCTACCCAGAGTAGATGATTTTTTACAAGAACTTGCGGCGATCCAGCAAACCAGCTCCAAGCGGCTTGCTCTTTTGGGTTCTCGCCACGTTCCTATTACCCACCAGCAGCTAATTGAGATGCTGAGCTACGCCCTAGTTCTGGGAGGCAATCAGCTCATCACTTCTGGCGCTACAGGCACCAATTCAGCCGCAATTCGGGGGGCAATGCGAGCAGATCCAAATCTGCTGACGGTGATTTTGCCACAAAGCATGAGCCGCCAGCCTCGGGAGTCTCGCGACCAACTCGAACAAGTGATACATTTGGTAGAAAATCCCAAAAATGATAGCTTGTCTCTCCCCGAAGCAAGCGCCATGTGCAATCAGGAGATTATTTCTCGCTGCCAGCAACTGATATGTTTTGCTTTTCACGAAAGCCACACTTTGCTGAAAACTTGCCAGGATGCGGAAGAACAGCGCAAGGTAGTTACTCTGTTCTATTTTGATTGAACTGCGAGGCGGATGATGCTGTTGGGATTACCTGTGTCGGTTATTCTGCTTGATTGTATTGCTGCTGCTGCTGCGCTGGTTTACGCACCGTTTTTGGTGGTTGCGTTCGCCCGCTTGCAGCTAGGCTACGACCAAGCAGCCCCCCGCGCTATGTTTGAGAGGTTGCCTGCTTACGCTCAGCGGGCAACTTGGGCTCACCAAAATTCGTTTGAGACGTTTATGCTGTTTTCAGCGGCGGCTTTGATGGCTTTTGTGACGGGGGTAGATTCGGAATCGGCAGGTTGGGCTGCGATCGCTTTTACGATCGCCCGGTTGTTGTTTTCGGTTTTCTATATTCTGAATGTGCCGCTGGCGCGATCGCTCATGTTTGCAATTAGTTCTTCTTGCACTGTTTCTTTATTCTATTTCAGTTTGAGAGCTGTTAATGGCTAATTGTTATTAGTCAGTGGTCATTAGTCATTAGTTAAGAGACGCTTAATTAATGACTAATTATTAACTGCTCATTACTAATTACCCATTACCAACTACCAATTACCCATTACCAATTACTAATTTATGGCTGCTAGTTATTCCTTTGATATTGTCAGCGAGTTCGATCGGCAAGAATTAGTTAACGCTGTTGACCAAACTGTGCGGGAAATTCAAAGCCGCTACGACTTGAAAGATACCAAAACTACCGTGGAATTGGGCGCAGAATCAATTACTATCAATACGGACAGCGAATTTACTCTGGACGCAATTCACACTGTTTTGCAAACTAAAGCCGCCAAGCGGAATTTATCTTTGAAAATTTTTGATTACGGCAAAGCTGAACCTGCTAGTGGCAGTCGCGTGCGTCAAGAAATTAAACTTAAAAAAGGAATTAGTCAGGAAATCGCTAAACAGATTACTAAATTGATTCGCGATGAATTTAAGAAGATTCAAGGTTCGATTCAAGGAGATGCAGTGCGGGTGTCTGCTAAGGATAAGGATGATTTGCAGTTGGTGATTCAACGCTTGAAGCAAGAAGATTATCCGGTAGCTTTGCAGTTTACAAATTACCGCTAGATTTGAGAGTTTATCGGGACTTGAGTCCTCATAGTTCTGGCGAATAAGGACTCAAGTCCTGATTAGAAACAACTTTTTACCTCCTTAATATTAAATATCTAAACCCGTAACTGTTAAGTCGGGAGGATGTTCGACAACAAACTGGTAATATAACTCTTGCTTTGCTTGCGGCGGCAGAGACATTATCCATTCTAGCAGTCCCATTTCACCTGCTACTATCTTCGGATTAGTGAGAGTCGATCGCACTTTAATTTGTTCATTACGGCTGACTGGCAATTGCTCTTTTAGTGTCAGGTGTACCTGCACCTGATGCAAGTTTGTCACATTTAAGCGATAAGCGTAACTCGTGCGCCTCTGCTGACCGATCAGTTTTTTATCTACTTGTCTTTCTACTAATTCCCGCTCTATTTTTAGCCCTTCATCTATTCCTAAATTCAGTTTATATTCTTGCCCTGGGGAAACATTTTCTAACTGCACACTGCCGACAAAAGTGTTGTCGCGAAAGATATTTGCTTTACCGGGCAGAAGAGTTGCACCTGTCAGCGGATTCACAACAACTGCTTGCAAATACGCAAAACTGACTAATCGCGGGACGGCTATATATTCAGGTTTAAACGGATAATTTTCGCTAAAAATCGTCACTTTGTGCGGTGTAGCGTCGCTGGGAATCTTGGTATTTCCCCCTACTTGAAATGAGACGGTGCCGCCTTCTTTCGATACTTGTGTGGTCGCGGTTTGAGCTGCTATGAGTTGGGCAGCAGCAGCAGGTGGCCCACTTTCATCAAACTCTAAGTTTGTATAATCTAGTGCTATTTCTGCTTCCGCAGGCTGTCGGCTGCGTGTCATCATCAGGTCTCGGGTCTGAGCAGATCTTGGGTAAACAGTATCGATAAACCAGGGTTCGAGTTTTGGTGGCAAAGTTCCCATTCCCGGTTTTGCTGTGGATAAAGTCAGCCCTACTCCCGTCCAATCTTCCCCTGTATTTTGATTGACTTCGGCTAAGTAATTGAGATTAATTTGGTTTTTGGTAGTGTTGACTCGCAAGTCGTAAAGGGGAGTCCAGCGGGCTCCCATGACTACATAGGAAACTTCTAGTTCAAAATTGCCGGTGCCACTGGGTTCTATGGCAACAATGATGTTAAAACTTTGCTGAGAATGGGGAGTTTGTACTTGCCGCAACTGCTGCAGCAAAGCTTCTATTTGCTTGTCTAATTCGCGCTGCTGTTTTTCGTGCTGGGCGATCGCACTTACATATTTTACGTAATTAGTTCCTAAAAAGTTGAGCAATTCGCCAGTTTCGTTTAAACCTACCTGCTGTTTGGCGATGCTGCTGGAAAAGAAACCGACGCTTTTTTCGCTCAAACCTTCCACAAATTTGAGCTGAATTTTTCGGGCGGTTATTTTGTCGTTAATTCCCCGTCTTTGGGTTTGTAACTCCTGAATTTGTTGGGTTAATTCGGCAGTGCGATCGCCCACAGGTTCGCTGCTAAACACTGTTTCGGTTCGCACTCCCAGCAATCGCACTGCAACCGTACCCGCACCCGTGGCCCTGACTGACTCTGTTTCGAGGGTTGCGGGTACAGAGGCGATCGCCAATTCTCGCTCGTTTCCCGTCAGAGATACCGTACCGCGCCGCGTCACCAAAGCGCGATCGGTATAAACTGTAACTTCTGATATGCTAGTATTTAGTGTTTTAATGGTATCAGAATTAAGTATTTCTGAGTCAGTCATTGCCAGTGGCTCCTATTTAATAACCGTTTAGTCGATCGAGCTATTTCAAAAATAGTTTATTGGTCAATTTTCCCGATCGCCCATTCCTTTAGCAAACTCCTCAAGCGCATCCAAAGGCGAACCAAATAAAATGCAGCTTTTCAGCAAAGATAAGTCTAACTCAGGCAGCATTTCGCTGCTAGTAATGGGATCGTAACCTTCCTCTCGGAGATGGTAAAGCTCTAGAGTGCCATCTTCCAAAAACCAGACTTCCGGGACTCCCATCAGTCGGTATTTCTGAAGTTTAATCGGACTACCGCTAGTGATAACAATCTCAATACATAAATCTGGCACATCTTTAATAGTTCCGAAACAATAAGACAAATCTGCCTGATAATCTACTTGCTCTTCGACAATCTGACTGTAAGTACCGCTGGGAAAAAATACAATTCTTCTTTGCAGAAAATACTGTCCCATTAGCAAGCCCATCAAACACCTAATCGCTTCATGCAACCTTCCAGTACCCACAATTTCTAGAACTCCATCACAATAAAATAAGCGTACATTCGGCACGTCTTCAAAACCAGCTTGAATAGCCTTGAATTGATGCCATGTCACACCGCGCCAAGTGAAACGTTGTTCGATTGCGGGAGAAGTGGTTGGATTGTCTACAGTTTGAAGCATGATTGTTTTATTGATGTTCAAAATGGTAGCGCGCGAGTGGGCGGGTTTATGAGTTTACGAAATCGTTAGTTTTAGGAATTTATAATTGGTAAAACCCGCCCCTACGTTTAAATTTAGCTCAGCGGCTCGATTCCTGCCAAATCCAAAATTTGAGGAATTAAATCTTCTCGTTTGACGGCCATCATGTGAACTCCTTGACAAATCTGCCGCGCTAGTTTGACTTGTTCTGCAGCAATTTTTATGCCTTCCTGCAAGGGTTCGGGAGCTTTTGCTAAACGGTCGATAGTCTCTTGTGGGATGTGAACTCCCGGCACGTATTTTTGAATAAATTCAGCATTTTTAGCTGATTTAAACAAAAATATTCCTGCTAAGACTGGCTTGTTGCAGCCCGCTGCAACGTGGTGCATAAACTTATCCAAAACTTCAAAATCTGTAATTAATTGACTCTGAAAAAACTGTGCTCCAGCCTCTACTTTTTTCTCGAATCGACTTTGCAAACCCGACCAACTGGGGGATTGCGGATCGACTGCTGCACCTACAAATAAATCAGTAACTCCGTCGGTTAAAGGTTTGTCATTCCAGTCTTGGCCGCCGTTCATTTTTTGAATAACTTGCAATAGCCGAACTGATTCCAAATCGAATACACTTTTTGCTTTAGGATGGTCGCCCGCTTTGACGGGATCGCCTGTAAGTGCTAATACATTGCGAATGCCTAAAGCGTGGGCTCCCATGAGATCCGCTTGCAGGCCAATTAAATTGCGATCGCGACAAGCAACTTGACAAATTGGCTCAATTCCGTGCTGCACTAAAATCGCCGAAACTGCTAGCGGGCACATTCGCAAAACTGCGCGACTCCCGTCTGTGACATTAATTGCGTGAACTCTGTTTTTGAGGCGTTCAGCCATTTGAATTGTGTGAGTTATGTCGCCACCTTTTGGCGGGGCAACTTCGGCGGTAATTATAAATTCTCCGGGGGTGGTGCAGGCTGTGCGAAAACGGTTCATGATTATTTGTCTGTTATGGGTTATTGGTTATTTGACTGTTGACTGTTGACTGTTGACTGTTGACTGTTGGCAGTTGTTAGTGGGCAGTTGGCAGTTATCATTCTTAACAAGTAACCAAGAACAACTAACAACTAACAACTAACAACTAAACAGGTAAAGAATAACCGAAAGCTTTCTTAACCTTAGTTAGAGTTTGATTAGCAATAGCTTCTGCTTGTTCTCTTCCGCGACGTAGTACAGACTCTAAATATCCCGGATCGTCCATTATTTCTTTGTATTTATCCTGAATTGGCTTGAGGGCATTAATTGCCGTCTCTGTCAGCAAGGGTTTAAAATCTCCCCAACCCATGTTTTCACACTCTGTTGCTACTTCTTCCTTAGATTTGCCGGAAAGCAGGAGATAAAGTGTCAGCAAATTTCTAGCTTCGGGGCGATCGGGGTCGTCAAAAGTCAAACCCCGCACGGCATCTGTTTTGCAGCGCTTGATTTTTTTGGCGATCGTATCGGGCGAATCCAATAAATTAATTCGACTTTGTTCGGAAGGGTCAGATTTCGACATTTTGCGCGTGCCATCTGTCAAACTCATTACCCTCGCACCGTCAGTCCGAATTAACGGTTCGGGAAGTTTCAATACTGGCTTTTCGGGTGTGCCGAATTGGTGATTTAATCTGATGACAATATCGCGGGTGAGTTCCAAATGCTGTTTTTGGTCTTCTCCCACTGGCACTTTGTCGGCATCGTAAAGCAAAATGTCTGCTGCCATTAACACGGGATAATTTAGCAAACCGGCGTTGACATTTTCACCTTGTTTAACTGCTTTTTCTTTAAACTGAATCATATCTTCGAGCCAGTTAATCGGCGTAATACAGTTGAGCAGCCATGCTAGTTCTGTGTGCGCCGAGACGTGGGATTGCACGAAAATAGTAGAATATTCTAAATCGATCCCGCAAGCTAAATAGAGTGCCGCGATCGTGTAAGTGTCGGAGGCTAGAGTTGCTGGATTGTGCGGTGCGGTAATTGCGTGCAAATCGACTACGCAGAAGTAATTTTCGTACTGACTTTGACCTTCTACCCAGTTGCGAATGGCACCGAGATAATTGCCGAGGTGAAGATTGCCTGTTGGCTGAACTCCAGAAAGAACGCGCTGTTTGCCCATGAGGAAAGAATAGAATTGAACTCACATTTCTATATTGACACGTTATTTTGATTTAAGATACTCTTGGTTTAAATTCACATCTTACACCATTGTCAGCAACGGGCTAGAAGCCCGTTCCACTTTTAAGACATCTGTAGAGACATGACCTTGCCGTCTCCTTACCTTTTTAAATATCTGTAGGGAGACGGCAAGGCCGTGTCCTTAGCCGTAGTATTTAAGAAATGGGCTTGAAAGCAATTACCAATCTGTCAGCAACCTTGCTTTGCGTAAAACAAATGTCAGAACAGTTTCTTCGCCGGTAATAATATCGGCTCTGCCTTCCATTCCCGATTGAATCGAATACTGGCGGGGGACATTAGCCTGGGAGTTTCCGAAGAATTGGCTGTTGGCGGATTTGAGTTTTGTTAAATAAGTTTGTTCGGGCTTAATTGCCACTTCGTAATAAGCTGTACCTAAATTATTAGTGGGATTTTGAGTGGCGATCGCATCTGGGGCGATTTCGCTGACAGTTCCTTTTAATGTGCCGTAATCGGGGAAAGGCAAAGCGGAAATCCTGATCTGTACGGGTTGGCCGATTTGGATGCGGGCGATGTCTTGGGATGTTACCTTGGCTTTGACTACCAGGGGCACGTCGCTGGGGACAATTTGGGCGATCGCGCTGCCGGCTTGTACGGTTTGGCCAGTATTTCGTACTTCCAGTTTGAGAATTGTACCATCAGCGGGGGCGCGGATCACGCTATTTTCGAGTTTTAAGTCAATTTGATTTAGTTGTTTTTTAGCTTGAATTAATTGTTGTTGAAGGGACGATCGCTTAACGAGCAAAACCCGCCGACTTCGGCCCAGTCTCTCGGCCACATCTGGTAGCGATGTGGCGAATTTTATTAAAGCGGATTCGATTAATTCCTGTTGGGCGGAACTTTCACTTTGGATGCTTTTAAATTGGGCGCTGGCCAAAATTTGATTTTCTAAGTCGCGCAGTTGCTGGCTGATTTGCTGTGCTGCTGTTTGAGACTGATTAATTATTTCTTGTAACTGCTGTTGTTGAGCGCCCAAACGCGAAGCGTCTACAACTGCGATCGCATCTCCTTCTTTTACTGTCTGATTCTCGCTGACAGCAATGCTTTCGACGGTTCCTTCGGTTGCGGCTTGCACGACGCGCACTTCTCCGGCGGGACGGACGATCGCGTCTGCTTTGACTGTAGCGCTGTATTTGGTGACGCTAGCGAGGGCGATCGCCCCGCCAAAGGTCGCCACCATCAAAATGCCCCCCAAAGTCGTCCAGCGGCTGACAGGGGGCAAAAACTGGTCGTTATCAAAGGTTTCAGCGGGTGTGGCTTCGGGAGTCAGAGACATGGCGGCAAGGGGGAGAGGGGAATAGTTTGGAGTTTTGAGTTTTGAGTTGGGGGGAGGGATAGATCGATCGCTGATTTGTTTTGTCACCTTTACGATCGGCTTTCCGGAAACCAAGCATAGGTTTAGAAGTCTAAATCAAAATTCACAGGGTAAAGGTAAAAATCCGCACAGCTTTGCCGTTGTCACCCACAAACTTCGCCAAATATCAAGAGGAGTGAAGCCAGCGGGCTACAGTCAGGAAAATATGGGATTTTTGCAATGACTTTTGGCGCTGTTACCGGGTTTTTCCTGTATGCGTAGGTAGTAAGTAAGTACATAGGTATTAATAGGAGTTTTTTATGTCAGAAAATCAACCAAATTCACTCTTCATGGAACTAACCGATGGAGAATCTGCTACTGTCAACGGTGGCAGCATTACCAGCGGTGTTAGCGGTGCTAAAAGCAACAGCGAGACGGATAACAGCAGCAGCTATCGCCTGAATATCCTGTTTTTCCTCCCGCCGCCTAGCCAGCTTTATCAGTACAATCCGAACGACTATCGCACTTTCAAAACCCTAATGGTTTAGATAGCTGAGTCAAGTTGTGCGATCGAGTAAAATTTGAATATTTCTCCGTAATATTCCGGAGGTTGCCCAGCACTAGCAGAAGTATTAGTCAGTATTTACACGAGGCTCTAGAAATTAGATAAGATTTCTAGCTTCCCTTCACTTTTCTATACTTAAACGGAGTCAAATCATGGAAGAAACAAAGGACAATTCACTGTTTACTGAACTTACATCTGAAGAATCAGCTAGCGTCAACGGCGGTCACTATTATTCTGATCGATACAAATGTTACCGTCCGACCCGTCACGTCGTGTACCGCCGGGATTTCGACGGCTCCTTAAGAGTAGTGTACCGCTACTGGTAAAGTTTACGGCTGTCAATTGGGCTCGATTGATACGAATCAATAAAGCACCCATAAACTTATGGGTGCTTTGTTCTGATTGGCTACTCGGTGAGGGGTAATGTTCATTAGGCTCTACTCATTATTCATTTTGCCAAATGTTAAAAAACATTCCTTTTATCCGAGAAATGCCTTTCTTCGGACAAGTAAACAGGCTGATGAAATATCAGGTTGTTCTCCAGCAGAGCGAAGAAGATTGCGGTGCAGCTTGTCTGGCTTCGATCGCCAAATTTTACGGACAGAATTTTACAATTAGCCGCTTGCGAGAATTTGTCGGTACGGGCCAGCAAGGGACGAGTTTACTGGGCTTGAAACAAGGCGCTGAGGCGATCGGCTTTAATGCTCGATCGGTGAGAGCGGCCGCTGCAATTTTAGACAAGCTCGATGATGCCCCTCTACCGATGATTATTCACTGGAACGGCTCTCACTGGGTTGTGTTGTACGGAAAACAGGGCAACAAATATGCGATCGGCGATCCCGCTGTCGGTATGCGCTATGTTTCTAAAGCAGAATTAGCAGCAGCTTGGACAGATTGGCTGTGCTTGCTAGTAGAACCCGATGCTGAGCGGTTTTTTGCGGCCGCAGAGGGTCAACCGCCCGCTAATTCCTTACAAAAATGGATGCGCCGGATTGGGATTTACCGCCCGATTTTAATGGAAGCATTTTTGCTGAATGCAGTGTTGGGTTTGCTGTCAATTTCTTCGCCTTTTCTAGTTCAAATGCTCACCGACGACATCCTGGTGCGGGGCGACAGACAACTCCTGGCAAGCGTGGCGAGCGCAGTTATAGTTATGAACCTTTTTAGCAGCAGTTTAGGATTGGTACAGTCCAACTTAATTGCTCAGTTTTCCCAGCGTTTAGAATTGGGATTGGTGATGGAATTCGCGCGCAAATTCCTGCGATTGCCTTTGAGTTTTTACGAAACTAGACGCACTGGCGAAATTGTCAGTAGATTACAAGATATCCAAGAAATAAATAAATTAGTTTCTCAAGTCGCTATCAGCTTGCCCAGTCAATTTTTCATAGCTGTAGTTTCTTTTATTTTTATGTTATTTTATAGCAAGGAACTGACGTTAGCAGCTACAGCTATAGCTCTGTTAATGACTGCCTCTACAGTGGTATTCCTGCCCGTATTGCAGCAAAAAACGCGCAGTTTATTGGTGTTGGAAGCAGAAACTCAAGGCGTTTTAGTAGAAACTTTTAAAGGCGCACTGACGGTCAAAACTACTAGCAGCGGTCAGCAACTTTGGGAAGAATTTCAAACCCGCTTCGGTCGCTTAGCAAATATCACTTTTCGCACCACACAAATTGGTATTCTCAACAATATATTTTCTGGTTTTGTTGCCTCTGCAGGCAGCATTACTCTGCTGTGGCTTGGTAGCGGTTTGGTGATTGACAAGGTATTGAGTATAGGTCAGTTGCTAGCGTTTATTAGCATGAATCAAAACGTTACTACTTGGGTGAATTCGCTAGTAGGATTTACTGATGAGATGACTCGCGTGCAGACAGCTACTCAACGGCTGTCGGAAGTCATCGATGCTGAAGCGGAAACTAAAGACGATACGAATAAACCTTTCGTAACAATTCAGAACCGCGACGGTATTGTTTGCAAGAGTGTTAATTTTCACTACCCCGGCCGACTTGACTTGCTGGAAAATTTTTCTGTCACATTTCCCGGCGGTCAAGCAATTGCTTTAATCGGCCATTCCGGCTGCGGAAAAAGTACGCTGGCTAAAGTAATTTCTGGTCTGTACCCGCTGCAATCTGGTAATATTAGAATTGGCGGTTACAACTTACAGGATTTGTCTCTCGACAGTCTCAGACAGCAGGTAGTTTTGGTTCCTCAAGAAGCACATTTTTGGAGCAGATCGATTCTAGAAAATTTTCGTTTGGGCAATCCAGATATCAGCTTTGAACAGATTGTTAAAGTCTGCAAAATTGCGGGGGCGGATGAATTTATCAGCCAATTGCCGGATAAATATCAAACTATTTTAGGGGAGTTTGGAGCGAATATTTCTGGCGGACAAAGACAAAGATTGGCGATCGCCCGCGCCATTCTCAACAACCCGCCCGTATTGATTTTAGACGAATCTACTGCAGGGCTTGACCCTGCAAGCGAAGCGGAAGTTTTAGAACAATTGTTGATGTACCGGCACGGGAAAACGACGATTTTTATCAGTCACAGACCGCGAGTGATCGATCGCGCCGATTGGATTATCATGTTAGAACGCGGCCGATTGAAACTGCAAGGCTCGGCTGCAAAATTGCGATCGATTCCAGGAGACCATTTAGAGTTTTTGAATCCTTAAACAAGTGAGAACTTATTAAATCCCCGACTTCTTCAAGAAGTCGGGGATTTGAGTCTTCTGTTGTCCTCAATCAATCTGACATATACCATTGTGTAATCCAGTCATCCACCTCACCCGTGCGAGGATTACGCACACAGATTGCTTGAGTCATGGGATTAAACTCTGCCTTCCTATGGCATTATCCTTTCAGCAAACCGATATTCTTTGCCTTCCTTAAAGGCGGTAAAACTTTGCCCGTCACGGCTAAACATTACAGAGAAACTCTCTGTACCACCCCCTGGGTACACAATGTGAACTTCAATTGATCGTGCCCTAACATTGCTTTTTCTCCAAACACCCCCCCACAAATTACTTGCACTCACCGTTCCGTCGGCGGAAAATCTCCAGGGAACTGGATGGTAAAATCCAGGTTCTTCCCCCACTCGCCACAGGGTGTTGTTCACCATGGAAAATATTTCGTCTGTGTATCTAGTCATAGGAGCTTGTTGAGCCACAATCAGTGTTCCAAGCGATCCCATGATTCCAAAAATGACTAGGCTGCCAAATATAACCTTTGTTGGTTTGGAATTTGTGAAATTCAACGCTTTTCCCAGGATACCGTTTTCACGACCAATGTCAATTGGCTGAAGTTCCTTCAACGCAATAGCGGCATTAGGATAGCGGGTTTTAATGCTGGTAGATACCATTTTCTCTAGCCAGTTAACAAACTGATAATTCAATCTAGGTAGCTTCTTTTTAAATTGAATCTGACTATGCTCATCGAGTAAATTTCCAATCTCCGTTGATTTTGTTTTTGTCAATAAACAAATTAGTGTCATTCCTAAACTATAGAGATCGGATGATTCTGTCAGTTCACGATTGAATAGTTGTTCTGGTGGCATAAATCCCATTGTGCCTTTAACAACACTGCTAACTGTTGTATCGTCACTTGTGCGGGCAAAGCCAAAGTCTATGAGATAAGCTGCGATCTGTCGTGAACGATTAACCAGAATATTTTCTGGTTTAATATCTCTATGGACAATAGAGGGAGAGTGCTGCTGTAAATAGACAAGAATATTCAATATCTCAATAGCAATTTGCTTAATTTCCTGGGTTCAAAATGTTGAGACTGAGACAAAGGAACAGCTCTTTTGTATTCCTGAATTAAGCAAAACCCGTTCGCAGTTTCAAATGAATTAAGATATAGGGGGATGTTAGGATGATTAAGTGATTTTAAGATATTAAGTTCTGCTTGATAAGCATGATACCCAGCCCAAGAGGTTGTGCTGGCTGCAAATTGAAATTGCTTGATCGCAACAGCTTTTTGATCTTTTATTTGAATTGCTTTGTAAGTAACTCGACCTCCAGAGCGATTTTCCCCTAGAACTCGGTCAACCTGATATCCTTGAGAACTAAAGTCTGGATACTCATTTGTTGATTGCATATCTATAAAAGTAGGGTAGTATTATGATGATGGCACACTGTAATTTTCAGATGCTTTCACGATTCAGCGTAGTCGAACCAAAATCATTCGCCTCCATCTCCAACTCCATTGCCAGCATTATAATGATTTTTGCCAGCAGCCGATTGACGATTTCGTGAGGTTCTCCTGGCATCCCGATCTCCAATACTCCCTGGCCATAGGCAATGCGAGTTGGGCGATTATCTCCCAAGTCTTGCAGCAAGGCTTCATAGGTTTTCCAGGTTAGCCCTGAAACGATCGTGGCACTACCAGGAGTCCACGATCACTGGGGGCATGGATTAGCTCTCTAGCGGATGATACTTCTGTTTCTGAGGTACTCGCATTATAGTGTTAATCTGTAGGGTGCGTCGCTGCGAAATATTGGTGGATAAAACTTAAAGATTGACGGGTGGCGACGCACCTTACACGGGCGATCGCAAGATTGTGTGTACCACATCTACATGGAATATGCTATAGCCTTTCTCAGAAAGATGAGGCCCTATAGGGTATAGGGCATAGGACATAGGGCATACCTCACTTTTTTGAGAACCGCTGGAGTTCTTTTGCGATGATTATGGGATATTTGGTTTTACCTTTTTTAATTCGTCAACAGTTTCTTGAAATCGCCTGGTATCTAATGACTAATAACTTCTCTAAGATTCTTGAGCCAAAGTACATCGATCGCACAATCCGAAAAACTCCAAAGTGTGATAATAAATTTTGAAAGAATGAGATTGTTGTAGTTGGCTTTCTAAGTGGTGGACGGGGCATTCGTCGATCGTAATGGAGGTGCCACATTCCAGACAAGTTAAGTGATGTTGGTCTTGGTGAGCGGCACCGTAGAGAGATTCGCCACTAGCAAGCGTTCTGACGTGAACGAACCCCTCTCGCTTTAAACCGTCGAGGGAACGGTAAACGGTTGCTAAGCCCATGCTTTGGTCGCTGTTACGCAGTTCTAAGTAGATATCTTGCGCTGAGAGCGATCGGTTTAGGACTTTGAGCAAGTTTAAAATACGCTCCTGACTGCGGGTGCGGTTGGTTCTCATAATTTTTTTGTGTAATCTGCTAGAGTCAAATCTGTCCCTGTTTCTAGGCTATCTTACTTGGGCTAACCGAATGGCGATCGGCGCGCAGCTCGGTTGTAGAATACAATGGGGCTAACTTTCACATCACCTACCGCAACATTCCCGTGACTCAGAAATATCTTGCCCAAATCTATGTTACCCTCCGCCCTTCTGTTTTAGATCCCGCCGGCACTGCCGTACAGTCTGGTTTGCAACACATGGGATACGACAATGTTGAGCGTGTGCGAATCGGGAAGTACGTTGAATTGACGCTGACTGCTGCTGCTGAGTCGGAGGCCCGCGAACAACTCGATCGCGTTTGCGACCAACTTTTGGCTAATCCAGTGATTGAAAATTATCGCTTTGATTTGACTGAAATTCCTGTTGCCGTGGAGACAGCGACGGCATAAATGCGATCGTCCCTAGGGTGTTTTTAAACTCGGAGATCCCCCCTAACCCCCCTTAATAAGGGGGGGGACAAGAGGGTTCTGAAAGTCTTTGTTAAAAAGCGAGGACAAGAGCGTTCAAAGTCTTCGTTAAAAACACAAGAACTAGAACGACTCAAAGTCCCCCTTCTTAAGGGGAATTTAGGGGGAGCGAGACTTAGAGACAAGCGAGAAAAACATAAGATTTTAGTCTTATGTTGACACCTCTTCCTTCTTCATGACATCCGTTACATCCGTTACATAATCCGTTGCCGAACTTCCTTCTTCCTTCTTCCTTCAGCTTATGAAATTTGGAGTTATTGTTTTTCCGGGTTCAAATTGCGATCGCGATGTGGTGTGGGTGACTCAAGGGTTACTCCACCAACCGACGCGGATGATTTGGCACGAAGATACCGATATTTCGGATATTGATGTCATTGTAATTCCCGGTGGTTTCAGTTACGGAGATTATTTGCGGTGCGGCGCGATCGCCCGTTTTTCTCCGGCGATGCGGGCTACTGCGGAACACGCGAAAAAAGGAAAGCTTGTATTAGGCATCTGCAACGGTTTTCAGGTGTTGACTGAAGCTGGTTTATTGCCCGGTGCTCTGGTGCGGAATGCGGGATTGAATTTTATTTGCGATCGCGCTTCTTTGAAAGTCGAACGCGGTAATACTCGTTGGACTGCCGCTTATACTACGGGTGAAATCATCGATTTGCCGATCGCCCACGGGGAAGGCAACTATTATGCTGATGCCGATACTTTAGCAGAACTAGAAGAGCACAAGCAAGTCCTGTTTCGCTACTGTACTCCGGCGGGCAAAATTAGCGATGCTGGCAATCCCAACGGTTCGTTAAATAATATTGCGGGTATTTGCAACCGCCAAGGCAATGTGTTAGGAATGATGCCGCATCCTGAGAGGGCATCCGATCCGATGTTGGGCGAAACTGATGGGGTGAAATTGTTTCAAGGGTTGTTGATGGCAAGTGTTGCTGCTGTTTTGTAGTTGATATTTGTCTCTGATTTTATGAACAGGCAAGATGCCTGTTCCACAGTAGATTAAATTTGTTGTGGAACAGGCATCTTGCCCGCCCAAAATCGGCAAGATGCCTGTTCCACAGTAGATTAAATTGATTGTGGGGTGGGCATCTTGCCCGCCCAAAATCAACAGGCAAGATGCCTGTTCCACAATACATCAAGTTTCTTGTGGGGTGGGCATCTTGCCCGCCCAAAATCAACAGGCAAGATGCCTGTTCCACAGTAGATTAAATTGATTGGGGGGTGGGCATCTTGCCCGTCCAAAGAAATACAATTTAGATGCGGGACAGCTTATCAACTTTTGAAAAGAGGAATATTTATTTTATGCCACTAATGGACTTAGCTAATTTTAAAACTAGGGTAATTGGATGCAGTGCGCTGATGGCTGTCGGGCAACTTATTTCAAGCGCGATCGCCAATCCGGCAACTCAAGCAGCAGCGGGTATTATCGGCGGCCCGATCGCACTTGGGGGAGTTTCTATCTTAGCGGCGATTGCTGGTAGTCTCGCTGAGACTATGGCCGCTGATGAACTGGCAAATCGGATGACGGAACGGTTGAGCAAAAATCCGAGGATTCTCGATAATCACGATTTGATTAAGGCGGCGGGTGAGGCGATCGGCTATATTTTGAGAGAGGTTGCGAAGTCCGATCGCCTAATTGCGATCGCCGAAACCAAAAAATTGCCTTATCCAGAAACAGCACTCAGTCAATTAGCCGAGAAAACTCCTGAATACTGGCTGGATATTAACACGAATACAGCCGATTTGTCAAGTAGTTTAAATATTTCCGAAGACCAGTTAACCAAAATTTTTTCTGCGGATGTCGAGGAGTTCGATCGAGTTACCGGATTGACAACGGCAGATTGGGCAAGTTTCCTCAACGAATTCGCGGCCAGCGAGGGGAAATCCTTCGATGCGGAAATTGTGGAATTTGTCGCGGGCAAACTGTACGCAACTTTTCCGAAAGCGTACCGCGAAGTGCTGAAACTGGATGCGGCGAAGGGAGGAGAAAAGTTTGCCGCGATGCTGTTGAATCTGCACCAAATTGCTTTGGCGGAACTGAGAGATTTGGGGCTGCAAAATGGGGCAATTCTGCAAAAGTTGGAGGCGGTGGCAACTGGGCAGCAGATTTGTCAAGTGATGGTGAAATTGTCAGCGATCGAAATTGGCATTCGGGACGATTTGGCGCAAATTAAAACATCACTGGAACGATTTGTTGATACTTCCGCGCCTCAATTGCCGCTTCCCTACGAGTGCGAAACGATTATTCAAGACCGGACTCAAGACTTTACCGGCCGCAGATTTGTGTTTGAAGCAATTATCGAATTCTTGCAGAAAAAGCCGAAAGGATATTTTGTTTTAGAAGCAGCTCCGGGTGTCGGGAAAACTTCAATTATGGCGAAGTTAGTGCTGCTGATGAAGCGGCGCTGTGTTGTCCATTTTAACTCGCAATCTCAAGGCACTGTTAAGGCAAAGCAATTTCTTGAAAATGCCTGCACTCAGTTAATTCAAGCCTTTAAACTGGATTACCCAAAATTGCCAGAAAATGCAACTACAGATGGCAATTTTCTCAGTCGATTGTTGGGGGAAGTCAGTCCTAAATTGGGCGGAAAAAAGTTAGTTTTTGTTTTGGATGCCCTCGATGAAGTCGATATGAGCGATCAGGGGCGCGGCAGCAATGTTCTATATTTGCCAGATGCTTTGCCGGATAATGTTTATTTTATTTTGTCGAAGCGACCGGAAACTCTGCGTTTGCCAAATCATCAGGTTTTTGATTTGATGCAGTACAGTTCAGAAAGTTTGGCGGATGTCAAGGTTTATATTGACAAACGCACCAGCAACAGCGCATCAATTCAGAATTGGATTAACCGTCAAAATTTGCAGCGCGAACAGTTTGTGGCGGCGGTGGCGGAAAAAAGCCAGAATAATTTTATGTACCTGCGCTATGTGCTGAATGATATCGATAGCGGCAAGTACAGCGATGTGACTTTGAAAGATTTGCCGAGGGAGTTGGAAGGATATTATGAGAAGCACTGGGCGCGGATGGAAATGGCGGTTAAGGATAAAGAATTGCGCCGCCGGAAGTTGAAGGTTATTTATTTGTTGACCAAAACACGCAAGCCAGTTTCCTGCGATATTTTGGCGGATTTTGCTGATGAAGATGCCTTGGATGTGCAGAAAGTTCTCGATGATTGGGAACAGTTTCTGCGCCGTAGCGGTGATAGTCCTCCCGATTACAGTATTTATCACGCGAGTTTCCAAAGATTTCTCCACCGTATCGATGTGGTGCAGAAAGCTGGGGTTTCGCTGCGGGATATTGAAACGGCGATTTCTGATAATTTGTGGGAGGATTTGTACGGCGATGAGTAAGTTTAAAGAAGGGTTGAAGAAACTGTCGCCGAAAAAGCGGCTTTATGCTTTGGAAACTTTGCCGGGGCATTTGGCCCAGAGTGTTCAAGGGGAACGGCTGCATCAGTTGTTGACGGATTTTGATTTTATTGAGGCGAAGTTGGATGCGATCGGGGTTCAAGCATTAATTGAGGATTACGATTTGGCGAGAGTTTCTGATGTTTTGTTGTCGGAGGGACCAACGGAAACTGTGAAGTTGATTCAGGGGGCAATTCGGAAATCGGCGCACGTTTTGGATGGGGATAAAACGCAATTAGCTGGGCATTTATTGGGGAGATTGCTGGATTTTGAAATGCCTGAGATTCAGGGGTTGCTGGAACAAGGAAGGCAATCGAAAGATAGTGTTTGGCTGCGGCCTTTGAAGGCTAATTTAGAGCGGGCAAATGAAGGGGCGCTGCGGACGCTTGTCGGTCATACTCAGTCGGTATATGCAGTGGCGATCACACCCGACGGTAAAACCGCGATTTCTGCTTCATCGGATAACACCCTGAAAATCTGGGACACCGAGACAGGTACCGAAGTTAGAACCCTCACCGGTCATACTAGCGGGGTATATGCAGTGGCGATCGCAGCCGACGGTAAAACCGCGATTTCCGCTTCATCGGATAACACCCTGAAAATCTGGGACACCGAGACAGGTACCGAAGTTAGAACCCTCACCGGTCATACTAG
>NZ_JAUBRN010000013.1:102627-127148 GCF_036701875.1 Microcoleus sp. MON1_C5
CGGGGTATATGCAGTGGCGATCGCACCAGACGGCAAGAGAGCGATTTCCGCTTCATGGGATAGAACCCTGAAAATCTGGGACACCGAGACAGGTACCGAAGTTATAACCCTCACCGGTCATACTGACTGGATAACAGCAGTGGCGATCGCACCAGACGGCAAGAGAGCGATTTCCGCTTCATTGGATGAAACCCTGAAAATCTGGGACACCGAGACAGGAACCGAAGTTAGAACCCTCAGCGGTCATACTGATTTGGTAAATGCAGTGGCGATCGCACCAGACGGCAAGAGAGCGATTTCCGCTTCATGGGATGAAACCCTGAAAATCTGGGACACCGAGACAGGAACCGAAGTTAGAACCCTCACCAGTCATACTAGCAAGGTAACAGCAGTGGCGATCGCACCAGACGGCAAAAGAGCGATTTCCGCTTCATTGGATAAAACCCTGAAAATTTGGGACACGGAGACAGGAACCGAAGTTAGAACCCTCACCGGTCATACTGGCTGGGTAGAAGCAGTGGCAATCGCACCAGACGGCAAAAGAGCGATTTCCGCTTCATTGGATAAAACCCTGAAAATCTGGGACACCGAGACAGGAACCGAAGTTAGAACCCTCAGCGGTCATACTGACTCGGTAACATCAGTGGCAATCGCACCAGACGGCAAGAGAGCGATTTCCGCTTCATGGGATAAAACCCTGAAAATCTGGGACACCGAGACAGGAACCGAAGTTAGAACCCTCAGCGGTCATACTGACCCGGTAACAGCAGTGGCGATCGCACCAGACGGCCTCACAGTGATTTCCGCTTCAGGGGATAACACCCTGAAAATCTGGGACACCGAGACAGGAACCGAAGTTAGAACCCTCAGCGGTCATACTGACCCGGTAAATGCAGTGGCGATCGCACGCGACGGAAAAACAGCGATTTCCGCTTCATTGGATAAAACCCTGAAAATCTGGGATCTGCTTAGTGGCAAAGAAATTGCTAGTTTCAGCGGAGAACATGGGTTTATTTGCTGTGCGATCGCACCTGATGGGGTGACAGTTGTAGCGGGCGATGTGTTCGGCCGGGTGCATTTCCTGCGATCGGAGGGAGTTAGCGGCGGGCGATAATCCAAGAAACCGGGTTTTTGCCCGAATCTGTCGGTTGTAACGAAGTATTTCGGTAAAAACCCGGTTTCTGGGCCACCCGCCGATCCAAGAAACCGGGTTTTTGTCCGAATCTGTGGGTTATAACGAGGTATTGTCGTAAAAACCCGGTTTCTGGGGCCCCGCTATCGGGTTTTTTGGTGATGGGCGATTCCCTACGGGATAGCTACACTTCACGGGTTTTTTGTTGATGTGCGATCGAATTTGAGAGAAATGTGCGATCGAATTCGATTTGTTAGTCCGTTAGTTTGTCCGCGCAGGGAAAGCCAGTTGGTTCGTCGGCGAGTCCGCCAGGGGTTGAAACCCCTGTCTCAAAGCGAAAGTCCTCTCAAGAGGACTGAAGAGTTAGTTGATGTACATCGCTTTGAGGCAAATCTTCAGTCGGTTTCAACCGACTTTAGCTATGAGACGGGGGTTTCAACCCCCGGCGGACACTGCCACCAACTCATCACAATATTGTACCAATATCCAAATCCCCGACTTCTTCAAGAAATCGGTAATCTAATCATCCTCATCCAATCCCAGCGGCACAAAATATTGACTGTAAACCACACTATCCGGCTCCCAAAGCGGCCGCCAATAAACATTTTGCATCACCGCTTTCTCCCCATCACCATCAGCAGGCCACTGAAAACTGACGATCGCAATATTGCTATATCCCACAATCTCATCACCCTCTTGCAGCCAGCGATTGCGCCACAACAGCGATATAAAATTCCACAACCTACGCAGCAGTGACAATTGTTTATTTTTATGCGATCTACTTGACGGAGTTCCCTTTTCTAGCTTCAAAAATACCCGAGCTCTTTGCCGTTTAATCCAGTCAATCCGATAGCCCCAGTCAGGCATAGATTGTCTATTTCTGAGACCAGCCGCCACAGCCTTCTTTCTGGTCATCCTCGAAATATTCATTAATTCCAGCGGCTCATTCCACCCCAAACATTGGTGCGATCGCTCAGGAAGCAGCGACTTAATCTTAGTATGAATTAAATGTGTTGTCCACTCCTCATTGATAAAAGCACTAGCAGTCAACTGCGCCAGCACAGAATATTGACAACTTGACTTATAATTCGCCCCCCTCAAAGGCTCAATATTCGGTCGAGAATCGCCAAAATGACAATCATACCAATAACTCAGCCGCACAGCAGCAGCATAGTGAATATCCCCCGTCAACACAATCACCCGATCGCGCTGTTTAAAAAATTCCACCAACAGCTTCACAAAAGCCAACTCATGAAAATTCCAAGCATCCCCCGCATCACTACTAAAAACCTTCCCCTGTGCCAAATCCCACTTTTGCACCGCATCAATAAGCCACAAACCCACCAAATTTGTCGGCACAACCACCAGCGTCGCCTCAATCTCAAACTCCTCAGTTTTATTCAGCAAATCCGTCTCCTTCAAAGGTTTCTGAATTTGCTCCTCAAAACCTTTGTGAGTCAAAAGCATCGGCGGAGCCATCGGGCTTTCCACCGGATACCCGCGCGAACTCCGCGTATCCAGCACAATCACTTCGTGCTTAAAACTTCTGACAATAAAATGCCAATTCAAAACCTCATTTACACCCTGGTCATCCCGATCCAAAATAAAAACATCTTCATCTAATTTCAACTTCGGTAAATGTGTTTTCGGATCGAGCCTTGGAATTCCTAAATACGAAGCCGCATCCTCCCAAGCAGAAACATCAGTTCCCGCCGAAGCAGACCATTTTTCCGCAGCCTTTAATAATTTATCTCCCGGTTTTTCGCGATCGAACTGTGCGGGCGTATTTCCCCAAGCCTGAAACACAGCGTAAGCCACCAAAGCATTCTGCACCACCCGCCGTCCCAGCGGCTTCCCCAGCACCCGGTAACACCACTCTCGATTCAAATACAAATCGTCGCTAATATCATGATCGTCGCAAATCATATAAGTAGGAATATTCGCTAGCGCCCTCCTCACCCTCCACAAATTGCGAGCAAAACCGTCAAGTTCAACAACTTCTGTATCCCAGACTTTTGCCTGCTTAGAATTTGGACAAATATCCTTACCCTTCGGAAAACGCGCGCACCAAAGTATCGGCGACCAAACTAACAAATACATCGCGCAATATTCCCCCAAACTGAACAAGTGACTTTTAGCCTTGTCCGGTTTATTCACCAACATCCCCGTAAAGCCGCCAAAATCTCTGGCAATATCGCTGCGAGTCCCCGGCTGTAACTCAATTGGTTTTTTGTACTGATACTCATCAGCCTCAGAGAGTTTCTGAATAGGGGACTCTTTAAAAATTTCCCTCTCTTCGCCAACTGCATTTTCGTTTTGCGAATTTTTAGGTATACTGATACACAAATTCTTTTTAATTTGGGCATCATCCATCAGGGGTAGACTCTCTTCCCAGCCCAACAGTGTATCGCCAGCATCAGTCAAAGCCCACAGCATCGCATCCGCAACGTCGTCGCCGTAAATTTGGTCGCCGGTTAAAAACAGTTGGTGGGGCCTGCTATTTGCCGTACCTGCAAACTGTTCGATCGAATTATCCAAGATTGGCAGCGCATCTCTGCCGTCTCCGTGGGGCTTGCGACAAGAACCGTGAACGATACGCAAATAGTTTAAATCGTTCGGTGGCAGGGCAAAAGTCGGCAACTGGTGAGCGAAATAACTAATCGTGTCCCGTCCCAAAGCCGACAAATCCGGGGCGGCAGGCCACAGGCAAGAAATGAGATTTTCTTTCTCATTTTCTGCGACTGCCACCCCCGACGGCGACTCGCTACTCCCAGCAAACTTGATGTCATAAGCATAAATTTGCCCGGATGTCAAGACATTGCGGTCGATCGGTTTAGCAGTCACCGCCACTACGTGCAGGTATTTGCCGAGCTGCACAGTAGAGTTCGCACCTTGGAGCAAGGGTCGATCGACAATTTCGCCGGTTCCGCCCTCTGTCGAATAAACCTTGAGTTCGACTCGGCGGGGTGCTTTCAGAGCCAGCCAAACTGTCACGGCCCGACTTTCAGTCCGGCGCAAAATCGGGCCCGCAAGGATAAGCGGCAAGTGATGAATTCGATGACTTAAGGGAGTCCACGACATAGAATTTAAAAAATAAAAATTAAATAAGGGTGTTCTAGCAATCAGATTTTAGGCGATCGAGCATCTGTGACCGGGTTAATTAATGCTAAGTCTGCCAACCCCCGTCTCCAAATTTGTAACAACTCATTAAGTAAAATTAATAATCATGCTACAAGAAGAAAAATTACAGCATTTCGTCAATTCAGCCCCGCAATTGCCCGTAATTAAATCATCAGAACCCGCCGGACGGCCCAACAGCCAACCGCTCTACTCCTCACCTTTAGATCGGGCGATCGACCGCCACCCCCTCACCGTCGCTCCAGAAACCCCGATCGCCCAGGTGTTGGCTCTCATGAACCCGATGCGCGTCTCCTGTCAGCTTTGTGGGGAAAAACAACACGCTGTTGCTAGCGCAGCCAAGCGCAGTTGCGTCATAGTCGTGGAAGATAATCGACCCATCGGCATTTTTACAGAACGCGATATCGTCAAGCTAACTACCGTCGCAGCTTGTACAGTCGGACTGACAATTGCTGATGTAATGACTCGATCGCCCATTACCCTCAAACAATCCGAGTCTCAAGATATTTTCACAGCTATGTTCATGTTGCGCCAGCACCAGATCCGGCATTTGCCCGTAGTGGACGAGGACTCGCGACTTCTGGGCATCATCACCCGCGAAGCGATTCACGAAGCCCTGCAACCGATCAACTTGCTAACCAATTTGCGCTGTGCAGCAGATGTCATGACTAAAGAAGTCATTTCTGCCCCAACAACTGCCTCAGCCCTCGATTTAGCCCAGCTCATGGTCAAGCATCGAGTTAGTTGCGTCGTCATTGTCCAAGAGCAAATTCAGCATCCCGAGCTGGCGATCGCCCCAACACCAAATTATCAAATTCCGATCGGCATTGTCACCGAGCGCGACATCGTGCAGTTTCACGCCCTCGAATTAAACCTCTCGGAAATCCCGGCTGCAAGGGTCATGAGTGCGCCTTTATTTTGCGTATCTCCCGCCGATTCCCTCTGGAGTGTCCACCAGTCCATGCAGCGGCACTGCGTCCGCCGTTTGGTAGTAGTTGGCAGCCAGGGAGAACTTTTGGGCGTTGTCTCTCAGACAAGTTTGCCACAAGTTTTTAACCAATCTGAAATGTACGGGACGATCGA
Organism: Microcoleus sp. MON1_C5; assembly: GCF_036701875.1. NCBI lineage: Bacteria > Bacillati > Cyanobacteriota > Cyanophyceae > Oscillatoriales > Microcoleaceae > Microcoleus > Microcoleus sp. MON1_C5. The sequence continues at coordinate 107,981 of NZ_JAUBRN010000013.1, forward strand.
GCTTTTGCAGCAAGCAGTGGACGATCGAGCCACCCAATTGCAGAAAGCCAACGAACTTTTGCAGCAAGAAATTTTAGAGCGGCAGCGGGCCCAAGAAGCCCTGCGCCAAGCTCACGACGACTTAAAAAAACAAGTTGAAGAACGCACCGCTCAACTTTTAGAATCCAATGAATTGTTGAGACGGGATATTATCAAGCGCCAGCGAGTCGAAGAAGTGCTGCGGCGAAAGCAAACTTGCTTGAAAAATCAAGCGCAGCAATTAGAGCAAACTGTCCGAAAGTTGCAGCAAACTCAAACTCAATTAGTGCAAACCGAAAAAATGTCTTCTTTGGGACAAATGATTGCCGGTATCGCTCACGAAATTAACAATCCTGTTAATTTTATCTACGGCAACCTTTCCCACGCCAGCCACTACATCAAAGAATTGCTCCAACTTTTGGGACTTTACCAGCAGCACTATCCCGAACCAGTCTCAGAAATTCGGGAAGCAGCAGCAGAGATGGAAATCGATTTTTTGGTAGAAGACTTATCTAAGCTAGTGTCTTCTATGCAAGTAGGAACCGAGCGCATCCGCCAAATAGTTGTGTCGATGCGTAATTTTTCGCGATCGGATCAATCTAACATCAAGCTCGTTGACATTCACGAGGGACTCGAAACCACTTTGTTGATTTTGCAGCACCGACTCAAAGCCCACGGCGGACATCCAGCTATCCAGATTATTAAAGAATATGGCAATTTGCCCCACATCGAGTGCTGTGCCGGTCAGATCAATCAGGTGTTCATGAATATTATCGGCAATGCTATTGATGCTTTGGATGAAGAAATCCAGAAAGGCGAATGGGCGACGAGAAATGCGAAAAATTCAGCCCTATCAAATCCTAATTCTCCATTGACTGTTCCCACAATTACAATTCGCACTGAAGTTGTTGGCGGCGATTTTGTGGCGATCCGCATTTCCGACAACGGGCGGGGCATACCGGAGGAGATTCGCCGCCAATTATTTGACCCGTTTTTTACTACCAAACCAGTCGGCAAGGGCACTGGGTTGGGACTGTCGATTTCTTACCATTTAGTTGTCGAACAGCACGGAGGGCGACTCGACTGCGTTTCGGAAGCTGGACGGGGCACTGAATTTGCGATCGAGATTCCGATTGTCAGCGGTCATTAGTCAGCAGTCATACGATTTTAGATTTTAGATTTTAGATTGAACAATTTAAGGATGGGAAATGACTCATGAAGCCCGGGGTTTGGATCGCGGGCCTACAGTTGCATTCTTTTTTTCAACTGGTATCAGTAGTCATGGGGAAGACATCATATTATCCCACTCCCCCACTCTCCCCATCCACTCTCCCTCTCCCCGACTCACTCCCCCACTCTCCGACTTTCCACCATTTCCTAAAAATTCACAATTTTTTACAAAACACCAGAAACCCAAGCAAAGTCAATCTTTCCCAATCTAAAATCTCAAATCTCAAATCTAAAATCCCATAACTTTGCCCTCCCCTGACCCAACTGATCCGAACTCACTTCGAGTTTGACTCATCCACTAGCGCCTTTATGACCGTTCCAGTTACCCGCACAAGCCATCAACTGCCTGCATCCTAGCCCCAAAGCCAAAAGCCGAGATTGTTTGAGAAGTTAATTTTTGTTTTATTTTTGTACCTCTTTATATTAAGAAAGTATTCTAAAATCTATTTAAAAGCTAAAAAAAATATAAAAATAGATTTTTGTCTCAAAAAACCAGTTAAGATTCTCAGAGGTGCAAAATAAACAAATTTACTAGCATTTTCATTTAGACGCCCCCTTTCTTTTCATCGCAAGTTAGCTAATAATGCTTTCAACGAGGTGACTAAGGGCTGAGTCCAAAATTGGCGTAACCCAAAGACGGATACAAGCCCCAAACAAAAGTCGTCGAGATCGAAAATTTTAGTTAGAGAGAAGCCCCAGATTCATCTGTGGAGTCCATTCTTTAATCTCAAATCTGAAATCTCAAATCGACTGACAGTAAGGGAATTGCAATTGGGCTATTGCAATTGGGCGATCGAAAAAAAGCAGGAAAACCCAGCCCTCATCGTTTTGATAGAAACCTATAGGAGAACAAAGAGTGAAACTCGCAGTTTACGGAAAAGGTGGAATTGGCAAATCGACAACAAGCTGCAACATCTCCGTTGCCCTAGCCAAGCGCGGCAAGAAAGTTTTGCAAATCGGTTGCGATCCAAAGCACGACAGCACATTTACGCTCACTGGCTTCTTGATCCCCACAATTATTGACACCCTTCAGCAAAAGGACTATCACTACGAAGACGTTTGGCCCGAAGATGTCATATACAAAGGCTACGGCGGCGTTGACTGCGTAGAAGCAGGTGGCCCTCCCGCAGGAGCTGGCTGCGGCGGCTATGTAGTCGGTGAAACCGTCAAACTCCTCAAAGAACTCAATGCCTTCGACGAATACGACATCATCCTGTTCGACGTGCTCGGTGACGTAGTGTGCGGCGGTTTTGCAGCCCCCTTGAACTACGCCGATTACTGCATGATTGTTACCGACAACGGGTTCGACGCTTTATTTGCAGCCAACCGCATCGCCGCCTCAGTCCGCGAAAAAGCCCGCACTCACCCGTTGCGGCTCGCCGGTTTAATTGGCAACCGCACCTCAAAGCGCGACTTGATCGACAAGTACATAGACTCTGTACCGATGCCAGTGCTGGAAGTGCTGCCCCTGATTGAAGACATCCGCGTTTCTCGCGTCAAAGGCAAAACATTGTTTGAGATGGCCGAAAGCGATCCTTCCCTCAACTACGTCTGCGATTACTACCTCAACATCGCTGACCAGATTTTGGCAATGCCCGAAGGAGTAGTGCCCAACGACACGCCCGATCGCGAATTATTCGCCTTACTTTCAGATTTTTATCTAAATCCAGTGCAACCGGTGGTCAAGAAGGAGGAAGATGAGCTAGACCTGATGATGGTTTAATAGGTCTAGCGATCAGGATGAGGATAAAGAGGTTATGGCTTTTTTTGATACTTTTTCAGTTGCTCTCAAACAGAAGTGGTTGGACTACTACCAGGTAAATCGGGCTTGGCTGCTCCTGCACATGACGGCTGACAACACGGTCGCCACACCCGACGGCGGGAAAAGGCCTGTTTCTTACCTCATCCTGGGAATTGCGGCTGCCCTGGAGCCGGAACTCCAGCAATTAATGCTGCCCTTCTCAAAACTCAAGCCGGATGCAGACAGCCTGATCGAAGTGTTGGGGCTAAATTTTGACCCGGACATAGCGCTGGGTATGCCCTCAAATATCGCGCCGCAGACGGCCGGCACATCTCCAACACCCGCAGCAGCTCAAACTGCAACTGCTGCACCCGCAGCAGCTCAAACTGCAACTGCTGTACCCGCAGCAGCTCAAACTGCAACTGCTGCACCCGCAGCGGCTCAAACTGCAACTGCTGCACCCGCAGCAGCTCAAACTGCAACTGCTGCACCCGCAGCAGCTCAAACTGCAACTGCTGCACCCGCTGATGCCAAATCTAATAAATTGGGCGGTGCGGCCTTAGCAGCAGCCGGAGTAGTCGCCGGAGTCGCCGGAGCCGCCGGTCTGGCTGCTGCTGCGTCAGCACTGAGCTCCGACGACGAATCCTTCGATGAGTTTGAGGAAGAAGCAGTCTCCGACTTCGACCTGGGCGATGACGAGGAAGACGCGGTATCTGACTTCGACCTAGGCGATGACGAGGAAGAAGCAGTCTCCGACTTCGACCTGGGCGATGACGAGGAAGAAGCAGTCTCCGACTTCGACATGGACGACGATGAGGAAGAAGCAGTCTCCGACTTCGACATGGACGATGATGAGGAAGAAGCCTCGGCTTTGGACGGTCTCGACCTCGGCGACGATGAGGAAGACGCGGTATCTGACTTCGATATGGGTGACGATGAGGAAGACGCCGTATCCGACTTCGACCTCGGCGACGACGAGGAAGATGCCGTATCTGACTTCGACCTAGGCGACGACGATGAGGAAGATGCCTCGGCTTTGGGCGGTCTTGACCTCGGCGATGACGAGGAAGAAGATGCCTCGGGTTTGGGCGGTCTCGACCTCGGCGATGACGAGGAAGAAGAAGCCTCGGCTTTGGACGGTTTCGACCTCGGCGATGACGAAGAAGAAGAAGCCTCGGGTTTGGGCGGTCTCGACCTCGGCGATGACGAGGAAGAAGAAGCCTCACAATTTGGGAGTTTGACCTCTGGAGATCTCGAAGCGGGGATTTCCGATCCGTTTGGGGAAGAAGATGCAGAGTTTGTGGCCGAAGAAATACCCGATCCTTTTGGGACAGCGACCTCAGATGACCTAGACATGGATCTGGGCGACTTGGACGATGACGGTATTGACGATTTCTCTGTATCTGATGACGATGACCTCGACGATCTCGGACTCGACGATCTGGGGGAAGCAACTACCGGAGATCCCGATGAAGATGATTTAGATGCTCTAGGTCTCGGTGATTTGGATTCCGACGATGAGGATGAAGAAATTTCTGGCTTTTTGTCGGATTTTAAGTGAGGTTGTTGCGATCGCCCGCATCTGTTCTAGTCTTGAAGTTTCCCGCTCTATTTGTGAGTTGTGAGTTGCGAGTTGTTAATTTTTAATTAGCTCCAACTCACAACTGCCAAAAGGATTTTTGCCTTAGCGAGTTGAAGAAAACTAAATCCCTGCTGTGAGGGATTATAAGCCCTCGCGCAGAATTTTTTAGCTCAAATTTTGGATGCTGCGGCTGGGGAAATATTGAGTTGGCTGCATCTATTTTTCAGAGGAATTAGCCCAAAAATAGGTATTTCTATTTATTGTTGACTGTGCGTCGCGATCCGGCAAAACAGGTGTTTTCTCGCCACTGCGCCTGTTCGCGATCGAGAGGAAAAACAACCTATTCCTCTCCTGGGCGAGATCGCCGAGACGATCGCAAAATCCAGGTGTTTCCTCGCTCCGCCGCAAGTCCTGTTCGAGACGAAAAACAATTTAAACGGAGAAGATTTGAGATATGACTGCTATTACTACTAATGAACCGGAAGCTTTAAACTTTGAATGCGAAACAGGCAATTATCACACATTTTGTCCGATTAGCTGCGTAGCTTGGCTTTATCAAAAAATTGAAGATAGCTTTTTCTTGGTCATAGGTACCAAGACTTGCGGCTATTTCTTGCAAAACGCAATGGGCGTGATGATTTTTGCTGAGCCTCGCTATGCGATGGCTGAGTTGGAAGAGGGCGATATTTCCGCTCAGTTAAACGATTATGATGAGTTGAAGCGGCTGTGCTTGCAAATTAAGCGCGATCGTAACCCGAGTGTAATTGTTTGGATCGGTACTTGCACCACCGAAATCATCAAAATGGATTTGGAAGGGTTAGCACCGAAACTCGAAGCAGAAATTGGCATTCCCATCGTCACAGCGCGCGCTAACGGCTTGGATTACGCTTTTACTCAAGGGGAAGATACCGTTTTAGCAGCGATGGCTGCTAAATGCCCTGAGAAAGCGCCCGTGATGGAGTCTCAGAAGCAAGAAAGAAATGCTATCTCTCAACTGCTGAATTTCGGTAAGAAAAAAGAGGAAGTTGCAGCAGATGAATCGGAATATGTCAAGCACACACCGCTGGTACTTTTCGGTTCTTTGCCCGACCCGGTTGTCACTCAGCTAACTCTAGAATTGAAGAAGCAAGGAATCAAAGTTTCCGGTTGGCTTCCTTCCAAGCGCTACACTGAATTGCCAGTCTTGGAAGAAGGTTATTATGTATCGGGTATGAATCCCTTCTTGTCGCGTACTGCTTCTACGTTGATGCGCCGCCGCAAGTGTAAGCTAATTGGTGCGCCATTCCCGATCGGCCCTGACGGAACTCGCGCTTGGATTGAAAAGATTTGCTCAGTGTTGGGCATTGAACCCAAAGGTTTGGACGAAAGAGAAGCGCAAATTTGGGCTGGTTTGGAAGATTACCTGCAAATAATTCGCGGCAAATCTGTCTTCTTTATGGGCGACAATTTGCTGGAGATTTCTTTAGCACGTTTCTTGATTCGCTGCGGCATGACTTGCCCGGAAATCGGCATTCCTTACATGGACAAGCGCTATCAAGCAGCCGAGTTGGCTTTGTTAGAAAAAACTTGTCACGAGATGGGAGTTCCTACTCCTCGGATTGTGGAGAAACCGGACAATTACAATCAGCTTCAGCGGATTTACGAGCAGAATATTGACTTGGTGATTACTGGTATGGCTCACGCTAATCCTTTGGAAGCGCGGGGAATTAATACTAAGTGGTCTGTTGAGTTTACTTTTGCTCAGATTCACGGGTTTGGTAATGCGCGGGATATTTTGGAGTTGGTGACTCGTCCGCTGCGCCGGAATAATTCGCTGAAGGATTTGGGCTGGGGTAATTTGGTGAAGAATGAAGCGAAAGTTTAATCGTTTTTAGTAAGAGAGTAAGGTGGGCGTTGCTCACCTTATTTTTTTTGGAACCGCTGATGTAGGCGGATTGACGCAGATGAACGCGGATGAAGTGTGCGATCGCTCTTTTAATTAGAAGATGAAAGTCAACGTTAAATCTCTTGATTATTACTTGAGCCTGAAATATGCTATCAGTTTTTATCCAGAATCTGAAGGTTATACAGCCATAATAAAAGACCTTCCGGGTTGTATGTCTGTGGGGGAAACTTTGTCGGAAGCGATGGAGAACATTGAGGAAGCTAGGGCATTGTGGGTAGAGACTGCTTATGAGTCCGGCGATGAGATTCCTTTACCTGCGGCTGATGTTTAGCATAAAGGACGATCGTGTTTGAGGGAGGGTTAAAGGGCGATCGCTCTTTGATTTTTTTATGAACCGCTGATACAGGCAGATTAACGCGGATTAACGCGGATGAAGAGTGCGATCGCTTTTTTATTTAATCGTCGCGGGTTACAAAATGTTGTGTATGCTCTCAACAACTTGCTCAATAAAATCAACCGCTTCATTAACTAATAGTTCATCAATAGGCCAGCGATCGCCTATTGGGTAGGAAGGATCTATGTCTGCTTCATGTGCTATCTTATTTCGGCGATCGACAATCCGATTTAATTGTTGTTTTATATCTTCAGCATCTTTAGCAAGCCTACCCATGTTAATAGAAACTTCTTCCCACAACTTTTTATCGCTAATCAGCCGGATAGCATCAGCTATAGCTTTTGGCTGCTGAAAACTTTTGTAGCTGTGGCTTTGTCTAATTTCATCTTCTAGCCAGGAATCAATATTTTGTCCTGCGTTTATACCAGCGCGAGCGTTACCCAGTGAGATTTGAAATCGCGAGAATGCTGGCGGTTCAGGACGTTGCCCCCGATGAATTTCTAACATTCCTATCCTAACAACTTCGTGAATATAGTAGTCCAAAGCGCTAACTGCTAGAACCAGTGCGGCTCTCAGTATATCTGAGATATCTAGAACACTGCTAGCTTGAGCTTTTAGAGAATTATGCACAGCAATCAGATCCCGAACGCGAGCAATACTGAGGCGAAATAGATCAATCGCTGACTGCATTGGCAGTTAACCCAATAATTTTATCTGCTAGCTTATCAAAAATAATTTTGAACTTATCTTGTGCTTTTAGAGTGTTTATTAAAATTGTACCAGTTTGCCCTATTTGAGCGGGTGTTAGAGCAAAAACAGGTGTTTTATGATAGTGAGACTTAGCAATCAAGGAATTAAAATCAGAAATTTTGGTAAGGCAAAAATCACTTTTAATTTTTTGAGAACCATACATTTCATCGGTTAGCAGCATATTGTTTTTTTGCAAAGATGGCACTAATTTAGTGGAGACAGCTTCTTCAATTGCATCAATCCACTTCTGAAAAACCGCCGCAGCCTCTCCTTTTCTGATTGGATAGTATTGAACAATAGTCCCAAGCAAGCGCGGTGTAACTTTGGGAAATGGATAGACCGCATCTTTCAAAATCCTCATTTCTGAAGCTTTTTGAGCCCAAGCATACCATTTGGGTAAAATAGTTGCCAAAGAATGGATCGCCATTACTGAAAAGAAGTCTGGACTGGTAGGAAGTATAAAAAAATCACTGGTCATCAGCAGGTTCTGATTGATTGAGCTTAAAATTGGACTCATATCAATCAAAATATAATCAGCGTTAAACTTATCTGCTGTTTTCTGCAAAAGGTATGAAATTGAACCAGGTAAGTTTTGCAGTGTTTGAATTGAACCGCTTAGCTCTTGCGCAATGCCTAATGTCACCTCATATTCAGCAAATCCCACATGACCGGGCAATAACAACAAACCATCGCACCCTTCTACTGGCAAACAATCTACAGCCTCAATTAGCTTAGGCCTTGATTCAAATGCAGGTGCTAAGCCTGATTTAATATTCTGGTTTTTTTGATATAATTCCTCTAGCTCTTCCTTAGTTGAAAACCCCAAAACCATTCCTGTGAGGTTGCATTGCGGATCGGCATCGACTATGATTACTTTTTTTCCCTTGGTGGCTAACATCCATCCTAGATTAAATGTAGTGGTTGTTTTGCTAACGCCGCCCTTGTGATTAAATAGAGCTATTTTCTGAACCATCTTTTTTTATACTTTTGGGGAAGTCAGTACCTGAGCTATAACTAAGGCTATGACTATTATACAGTCAGGGATGAAAGGGCGGACTTTTCCCCAACTTTTCCAGAATCTCAGGCCACACGCCCGTAACACGATCGCAGGTACGATCGCCTATAATCGAAACTAGCCCAACTCTCATCAGTTGAGAAACCGCCATGAGTCAAGACAAGGAAGAAATTAGCTATTCAGACAAAACAGAACGTCTCAGAGTTATCGGTCAGTTTATCAAAACTGTGACACCGATGATTTGGACGATCGTAATTTTAGTAGTCATCATTCCCCTATTAGGTAACTTTCTAATTTCCCAGTCACTAACAAATACGGGAACGACAGCAGTTGTAGTCTCGCCGCCACACGATTTTAGCAAAGTCAACCAAGACGTTAAAAACGCCATCCAACAATCCCATCTAACTGCCGAAACTTTCGCATCTAAAGAGTTGGACAAATGGGAAACAGAAGTAATCGCGCGGGTTGACAACAGTTTCCTCGATTGGTATTTCGATTACTTCAACCAAAAAAAGATGGAGTTTACAGTACCTTTTAATTTCGTGAAATCTGCCGTACTAAATAGATTTGATATGACAGCAGCATCTCGTGCTGTTTCCGAAAAATTAACCGAAGACTTTCAAAGAGAATTTGCTAACCGCGTGCTGGTGCCAAAAAATGCTCAACTGCGCTTTCAATTAATCACTCAAGATACTGCTAATTTGTACATATCAGAAGTTAGCAAAAATGTGAAAGTAGTTCAAAACAATTATAGCATACCGCAGGTACAGTGGGACAAATATCTGAACGATATTGCTACCACAATTAGCGACAAGGGAAACGTCTCGAATTTATCATTAAAAGTATTAGTTGGCGGTAGCGGTTACTTGGTTGCTAAACCCTTAATTTTGGGAGTCGCAGCTAAAGTTGGTAGTAAAGTTACCGCAAAAGTTGCCAGCAAAGCCGCCGCCAAGGTAGCCACAAAAACAGGCGGTACAGTGGCTAGTCAGTTGGGAGTAAGTTTAATCGACCCGATTGTCGGAATCGGGATTATCATCTGGGATTTGTGGGATTATAATCACACAGTCACAGTAGAAAGACCAATTTTGCGGGAACACATTGTAGAATACTTGAAAGATGTCAAAAAGTCGCTGCTCACAAATCCTGAAAGTGGAATCATGGCAGCAATTTATCAGCTAGAAAACGGCATTTTGAAGTCACTTTAATCTATTCACTCGACCTCGGCTTTTTGGGATTTGCTATGAAATACTCCTCAAGCTCTTGGGATGACAAAAACCAATAGTTATGGCTGACTAAATGCTCTAAAAAAGGTTCCAAGTTGTGCGGGCTGTAGTCCCCGGTAAATTGTCGTCGCAGCGGCGGGGTTTCCTGGGGATTCCGAAGGTAAACTATATCGTGAAAGCAGAAAATGGGAATTTATACTGTAATGATTTCTAAGATTACTTGATAAGTGATTAAACTTAGGACGAATGCTAGTAAAAAGCTAATAATACGTCTTTTTCGGAGCGTAATACCCGGTTGAAAATACTCGGGCAATTTGTTAACTCAATAATTTACATTGACAATTACAACCTCATGAGGTAGAAGGTTTGGGCGAGATTATGAGGGTTTTTCTGGATTCGCTGCTGGGGGCATCTAGATTGTCGATCGCCCGCGTTTTCCGTAAAGATAAGCTGGCTCAACTCCAGCATGATACAATTTGTCTCGATCGCACTTATCCCGCAGCCCCGGTTCACACTTGACAAGTCGTGCTAGATGAGTGGCGATCGCCCCCTTGCTCAAAAATCATCATTTGAGATAGATTAGCCAGTATGGGCGGGGCGATCGACAGCAGCAATTCCAACAGCACCCTCCAACCCCGAAACTGCCCGCTGTTCAAAGGTTCCAAAAAGTCCAACTTCAACTTTGCACTTTCAAGGCAAAGTTGAAGTCAATTTTCTGATCTGCAGTTAACAATACCTCTCCCCGCCATAAATTTTCTCTGTAAAATTTTCTCTGTAAATTTTTTACTTGTGATTTACCTCCCGAGGTGGTAGCATATTTGACCGAAAGCCCGAGCCCACAACCATGATGAAGATAGCGGTAATTCTGCCTGTTTACAACGAAGCGAATTGCATAGACCAAACCTTTGACAGAATTTTAGAATTTTCTCAAAAAAATCATGCTTACAATTTTATTATTGTGAATGACGGCTCGACCGACAATACACTGCAAATTCTCGACAAGAAACTCAAAACTTTCCCCACACATCACATCAAACTAATTTCTTACAGCAACCGTCAAGGCAAAGGCTATGCCGTCAAAAAAGGCAGCGAATATGTTGACGCCGACTGCATTTGCTTCATGGATGGCGACTTAGCTTACTCCCTCGAACACCTCGAACTCTTAGTCAAAAAATTAAAAGAAGTTGATGTCGTAATTGGTTGCAGAAACCTGGATCAAGAAAACTTCCGAAATCTTACCTTACTCAGAAAAATATCCGGCAAAATATTTAACTTTATTTCTGGAAAAATTCTCAATCTACCATATAGAGATATGCAAGCCGGACTCAAAGGATTTAATAAAATACCAGCCCAAGAAATATTTAAAACACAAACACTTACTGGCTTTTCATTTGATGCCGAACTGCTTTTTTTAGCACAAAAAAAAGGATATACTATTGGTGAAATTCCCGCCAAAGTTTCCCCGCACCACCTCTACAAAAATTCTCAAGTCAATATTTTTAAAGATTCCCTAAAAATGCTACTCTGCTTATTTAAAATTAGAGCCAACGACCGCGCAGGCTACTATGAATAAATCAATTTTGTTGAGCTTTGACCTAGAAGAATTTGACATCCCAGAAGAATATGGTCAACTCCTGGAATCCGACATCAAATTTGAAATTTCTAACCGAGGATTGTCAAAGATTATTGCACTTCTAGAAAAGTTAGATATTACAGCCACATTTTTTGTCACAGCTAACTTTGCACTCCATAACCCAGATACAATCAGACAAATTTCCAAGCACCATGAAATCGCCTCCCACGGGTTTTACCACTCTCAATTTTGCCTAGAAGATTTACAAAAATCTAAACAAACCTTAGAACAAATAACTAATACTAAAATCACTGGGTTCAGGATGGCAAGACTTCAGCCAGTTGACGACGAAGAAATAGAAAAAGCAGGCTACGAATACAACTCATCAATGAATCCAACTTACATCCCCGGCAGATACAACAACCTATCTAAACCCAGAACTGCATATTATACGAATAAACTGCTCAACCTTCCCATTTCAGTCACTCCTCTGATCAGATTTCCCTTATTTTGGCTGAGCTTTAAAAACTTTCCCCTCTCAATGATAGAATTAGCAACTCAACTAACCCTAGAAACAGACTCCTATCTGAACATCTACTTTCACCCCTGGGAATTCACAGAGATTTCCCAGTTTAAATTACCCAGTTACGTCAAAAAAGATTCAGGCAGCAAAATGCTTGACAAACTAGAAAAATACCTCACCAAGCTTAAAAATCAAGGCACATTTATTTCTATTTCCGAATTTAAGCACAACTTCATTCAACATTATATCAAATATCGGCTTCCGCAATAACTATGAAACTTAAACCTCTCGACTACTGGAAGAATCACACAGGATTGCGTCAAGTTACAATCCTAGCAACCATCTTTTTTATATTAGTTTTAACTTTTAGCCTAATCCGCTACGAAAGCTTCTTAGCCACCTACGATCACGGTCTATTTAACCAAGTATTTTGGAATAGTATACACGGCAGATTTTTTCAAAGTTCACTGTCCTCAGCCGCCTCCAGCGCGTCGCTGATGGACAGACAACTGTCCTACCCCTTTTACATCCATTTAGGGCAACACTTCGTCATCGATTTTCTGATTTGGATGCCGATTTATGCCTTATTTCCATCCCCCATTACCCTGATAGTTTTGCAAGTAGCTTTAATTGCAGCAGCCGGAATAGTGCTGTATTTCTTAGCAAGACACTATCTATCTGTTCCCATGTCGGTAATGATAGTAGCCAGCTATTACGGAGCAAATGGTGTCATCGGCCCGACGCTGGGAAATTTTTACGAACACTGCCAAATTCCTCTATTTATATTTAGCTTGCTCCTAGCATTAGAAAACCAGCGCTGGCCGCTATTTTGGCTGTTCGCAGTTTTAACATTAGGCACCCGCGAAGATGCTGGAATTAGCTTGTTTGGCATCGGAGTGTATTTAATTGTCAGCCGCCGCTACCCCCGCGCCGGCATAGCTTTGTGCGCTCTCAGCTTTAGCTACGTGGTGTTCATAACTAATACAATCATGCCGATGTTTTCGGTTGACAATTCCCGCTTATACTTAGCTAATTACTTTAGGAAATTTGTCAAAAGCGAGAACCCGTCAACACTTGAACTGCTTTGGGCGATTATCAGTCAACCTCAACTCATAATTGAAGTATTTTTTAAAGATGCAAGTAGGCGAATTTTATATCTTTTAGGTCATTGGTTGCCACTAGCATTTGTACCTGCGATCACTCCTAGCGCCTGGTTAATGACTGTTTTTCCTTTACTGGTTCTGTTGCTGCAAGTTGTTAATCAGGCCGCTACTTCTATCAACACCCGCTACACATTTGCTGTAATTCCGGGGTTATTTTACGGTACAATCCTGTGGTGGTCGCAACATCAAGATAAATTCAAACCCAGGTTCCACCGCTTCTGGATTGGGTGTATCGGTCTGTCAATACTGCTTACCTACACTTCCAATCCGAATCGAGCTTTGTATTTCATCTCTCCTTATTCTTTTCAACCTTGGGTTTATCAATCTTTGCCGGCTCAACTCGGACACGCAGCTAATGTCAAAAAAGTCTTAAGTTTGATTCCCCAAGATGCTAGCGTTTCTACCAGCGGTTATATCGTTTCCCACCTTTCGGGCCGCCGGAACATCATCCGTTTAGAAGTGATGCAGATGAAAGACGAAGAGGGAAAAGTAGTCGATGTCGATTATGCGCTGTTAGATTTGTGGCAGTTGCAGCAAAACAATTTAAAAGTTCCCGTTGACAGAGGTAGAGTTCGGGCGGGAGTGCGTTTTACCGATGAAGCTATACGACGAGGTTTGTACGGAATTGCTGAAGTATTGGACGGAGTTGTTTTAGTTCAAAAAGGCATAACTTCTAAGCCGGAAGTTTTGTCGGCTTGGTCGAAATTGCGACAAGAAATCGAACCGTTGATGAAATAGTCGAAAGTCAATGATCGAGCAGGCAGTTGCGATCGCGCCCAGAGAGTAAAATCAACTAAAATTGCAAGTATTGGTCGATCGACCCCCGTTACTCTACTAGATTTTGATTAAAGGTTTGCTATACTCCAGAAATAGACACATATTAACCTTTGCAAAATCAATAGGCCGGAGCTATGACATCCTATGCAACCTCTACAGCAAGAGCCGAGATGAGTGAGATCCGGCGCTTGAAAAACATACTGCCCCCAGAACTCCAAAGTTGGGTAACAGTAGAAAAAACAATAGAAGTTAATCCTACCCTGATCCGCAGCGAAGAAATAGGCAAAGACCAGGTAGAAATCCAAATAGACCTGATCCGCTGGGAACAGCTAGCAATAGATCAGCGGAACCTCCTATTTTGGCACGAAGTCGCCAGAATCCAAAACGACACCATCCCCAGAGACGGTTGGGAAATGGCAGCCCTCGCCATTGGTTTAGGCGGCGCCGTCGGTGAACTTTGGGTGCAAGACGGCTTGCTGCTGTTACTGGCCCTATCCCTGTGCGGCGTCTCCGGCTGGAGACTTTTCCAAAAAAATAACGGAGAGAAAAGTTTAAAAGAAGCAGTAGACGCCGACGAAAAAGCCCTCGCCCTGGCAACCCGCTTCGGCTACACTCTCCCAAACGCCTACAAAAGCCTCGGCAGCGCCTTAAAAACCTTAATCGAGCAAACCTCCAAAAAACAGCAGCGGGCTAAATACGAAGCTCGTCTCCAGGCCCTCAAACGCAACGCAGCCAAAGCCAAAGCCAAAGTCAAACCCATCACCCGCGAAACCTCCCAGTCAGAAAACGTCTACAATTCTTAACCTCATCCCCCGACGCTTGTTACGGGGGTTTTCCAGTTAACCGTTAACTGTTGACTTGTGTGTTAGCTGTTAACTGTTAACTGCGATGGCTATCCGGTGCAAGACAGGCACCAAAATGATTAACGACAAGATTAGTCGGCCTGAATCCACAAAAATCTTGATTCCGATGTCAAAGTTTGGCCGCGACTGCGTTCAAAAATATTTGGGCCAAAACTGGCGCTGGTAGACTTAAGTCTATTTTTGCCTTTGATATCATTCTCGGCGGGCGAGTTTGCAGGCGTTTTTGTAAAGTTTGTATAAAGCTAGCCTTTTGTTAACCATAATATTTGGTAAAGGTGGAGCTGCTAGGACAGAATAGGCTAAAGACATCAGCTTGAAATTTGAAACTAGGACTTCATGGTCAGTCACACCCCAGAGGCAGATTTTCGGGTAACGTACTCGGACGAGATTCCCTCAGTTCACATACCCGTGCGCTTGAGCGTACTTGAAGCCGTAAACTTCAAGACAACCTGCCAGCAACTCTTTTCGGGCAGCACCGTTCCCAGCAAGATTGTCCTAGACTTCAGTCAGACGACATTCATCGACAGTAGCGGGATCGGTGCGTTAGTCAGCAATCTGAAATTTGCCAAACAGCGTGGTAGCGACTTGGTGCTCCGAAGCCTCAAGCCGCAGGTGATGGCAGTATTTGCTCTCACCAGCCTAGATCAAGTGCTGACGATCGAGCAGCCCTCTGCAACCTCAACTCCCACAGAGACCAACCCCTCGGACAATCAGCTACCGATGACGCACCCCTCAGTGCAATCGTGGGTGAAGCGGCTGATAGATATCGTTGGGGCAATCGTCGGTTTGATAATTACAGGAATTTTGCTCGTACCCATAGCTGCAGCCATCACTATCAACGATCCAGGCCCGATATTTTTCGGTCAAACCCGCTGTGGCTGGATGGGCAAACAATTTCGGATTTGGAAATTTCGATCGATGTGTACCAACGCCGAAGCCATGAAAGCCCAAATCAAAAACCAGGCTTCTGGCGCATTTTTCAAAAATGACAACGACCCGCGGATTACCAAAGTCGGGCGCATCTTACGCAAAACCAGCCTCGACGAACTGCCGCAGTTTTGGAACGTGCTCAAAGGCGAAATGAGTCTAGTTGGCACTAGACCGCCTACCCCAGACGAAGTTGAGCGTTACGAAGTCCCTCAGTGGCAGCGTTTGGATGTCAAACCCGGGATGACAGGGGAATGGCAAGTCAACGGTCGCTCTCAAGTCCGCGATTTTGAAGATGTCATCCGTTTAGATTTAAAATACCAACAAAACTGGAGCCTGGTGTATGACCTCAAACTAATTGTCAAAACTGTAACAGTCCTGTTTAACAAAAATAGTGGCGCTGTGTAGGAACCCTCAACAACCCACCGCTGAACTTTGAAGTGATGTTGCCGACGGGGGGCGGGAACTCGAACTCGATACTTAGTCAAGCAGACGATCGCTAGCGATACCTACGTTAGCATTAAGTGTTAAAATTCACACGCCCAGAAAATGCAAAGCTAGTTGCCAGCTCTGCAATCAGAGCATTAATAATTAGCAATTGGCGAGTTCGAGGTCATACTCAAATGCTCCCAGCATGATTTTCGAGGACGAGAAGAACTCACCTGTGTTTAGAAAAGTAACGGCTGCTAACACGGTCGAAGCTTAAATCACTTCCTCGCAAGCTGACTCGGGAATTTTCCCTATTTAAACGCCCTACCGAGGCGGCTTACAGTATCGGAAGTCTCTCATTTGCTGTGCGAGTAAATGGTGCGAAAGGAATGCTCACCTTGAGGCAAAACGGGCTTCTTCAACTCAAGCTTGACTTAACTAATATGTTGCCAAGACCTTGCCCTCCTTTTTCTCTCCCTCCGCCGCTGAGTACAGCGGTGGTGGGGGCCGACCAGGGGGAAGAAAGATGAAAGACAAGCAACCAAAGGCCGAGTGGCACCTGCAGGTTGAAACAGACCTGAATGCTTTAACATCCATTTTGGAATGGTTGGAGAATATCGTTTTGCCCATGATACCAGCGGATTTCTGGTGGCAGTGCCGACTGATAATCAACGAAGGCTTTACAAACGCTGTCCGCCACGCTCACCCGAACTTGCCCCCCACGACGCCCATAGACATTGAGGTAAAAGTGTTTGCCGATTACTTAGAAATTAGGATTTGGGACAGGGGTCAACCCTTCAACTTAGAAGCAAAGCTGCACTCGATCATGCAAGAGCAGCGCGATCCTTTGGACAGAGAAGGAGAAAGGGGACTGGTGTTCATGTACAAGCTTACAGACGATCTTCGCTATATCCGTACCGAAGATCGCCGGAACTGCCTGGTAATGCGAAAAAACATTATCTGAGGGCGGGATACCCGCCCGGTAAGGGCGGCTTCTTTCGCCAGGAGTGGAAGATCCCCTCGCCCCCTATTGTCCTACCCGGAACCCAACCACATCCTCTGCAATTCTGCGGGTGCAGGCTCGATGCACGCGGCTGCTGGACTATTTGCTTCAAAATAAATAGTATGCGTATTCTAATTTATTCCTATAACTATTATCCAGAGCCGATCGGCATTGCCCCCCTGATGACAGAACTAGCGCAAGGCCTAGTCAAGCGCGGCCACCAAGTCCGAGTCGTCACAGGAATGCCCAACTATCCGCAGCGCCGGATTTATCCGCAATATGAGGGCAAATTTTACCTCACCGAAGAACACAAGGGCGTCACAATTCAGCGCAGCTATCTGCGCGTCAACGGCCCCCACCCCAGCCTGCTAGACCGACTTTTGCTAGACGGCAGTTTTGTCGTCTCCAGCGCCGTCCAAGCCTTCAGAGGCTGGCGTCCCGACGTGATTTTCTCGACAATGCCCCCTTTACCGATTTGCGTCCCAGTCGCCTTTTACGGCTGGATTCGCGCTTGCCCGATCGTCCTCAACGTTCAGGATATCGTCTCAGAAGCAGCCGTGCGCGTCGGCTTGGTCAAAAAAAACGGAGTGCTAGTTCGCATTGCTGACGCTTTGGAAAAATTGGCATACTGCACAGCCAGCCAAGTCAGCGTCATCGACAGCGGTTTTATCAAAAAATTGCACTCTCAGGGAGTACCGCCGGAAAAAATAGTTTGCGTGCCCAATTGGGTTGATGTCAATTTCATTCGCCCCTTACCCAAGGAAAGTAACTCATTTCGAGAAACTCACAAACTCAAGGGCAAATTTGTCGTTCTCTATGCAGGCAATATTGCCCTCACTCAAGGCTTGCAAACAGTTGTCCAAGCAGCCGCTCGTTTGAAACACATACCCGAAATCGCTTTTGTAATTGTGGGGGAATCAACAGCACTGGCGCGCTTGCAACAAGATTGCGAAACTTACAAAGCTAATAATGTAATGTTGCTGCCATTTGAACCGCGAGAAAAATTGCCCGAATTGTTAGCTGCTGCTGATGTTAGTTTAGTCGTACAAAAGCGCCGCGTTACTAACTTCAATATGCCTTCAAAAATTCAAGTAATTCTCGCCAGCGGCCGGGCAATTTTGGCTTCGGTTCCCGAAACCGGTACGGCCCAGAAAGCAGTGCAGCAAAGCGGTGGCGGGGTGGTGGTAGCGCCGGAAGATCCGCAGGCTTTGGCTGAGGCTGTTGAGGATTTGTACTTGCACCCTGCTAAGGTGGATGCGTTGGGCGAGCAAGGCAGAAATTATGCTGTAGAGAATTACGGATTTGAGGAAGCTTTGAATCATTATGAAGCTTTATTTGCGGCGGTGGCAGCGAGTCATGCTGAGAAAATATTGGAGCCTTTGCCGAAATAATCTGATAATTAGGTTAGTGAGTACCGACCGTTATTTGTTTCTTGGTGAAACTGATTCTTAAGAGTTATAATGTATTTACTTTATTTAAAGAGCGAGTAATATTTAACTTTTTTTACAAGGCCTGCCAAATACACCTATCACCATGCAGTTAAAAATTCCCTGCTAAAAAATGGGTAGACAATTACGGCTGACCCGTACTTCATAAAATATGAGGATGCCGAGTTATATGCCGATCTAGCCGCAGAAAAGCCGATGGCGGCACGGCTGGGTTTTTGGTAGAACCTTACGAACATCTCAAGGCACCATGTCAACCTAAAGATTGGGAAATTCTGCAATCAAGTTTATCTGGAATTGAAGCCAAGCCCTTGCCATTTATGCTGGCGCAAATGAATTGACTATTGCACGGCGTTGAGTACCCAGACGTTGAGATAAAAAATAGTTTAGCCACAGCTATCCTCCCTGAAAAACACAGCATCGTCGCCTACCTCCACAACCTACAAGCCAAAGTAGAGGCCCTCAAGCGCCTGCAAGCCCAAACCGCCACCCAACTGGATGCGCTGCTGCCATCCATCCTCGACAAAGCTTTTAAAGGAGAATTATAAACCAATACGGTTCAGTTAAGGCTCAAATAGTGGTAAATTAGGTATGGTGTCCAAAAATGGAGAGCAAGTAAGGTGCATC
>NZ_JAUBRN010000111.1:0-8518 GCF_036701875.1 Microcoleus sp. MON1_C5
GAGACATAGCAGCTCCCGGGCATGAGTACGATACTTTACTACTATATCCACTACTCAAATAGAATGAAATAGCCCTGCATACAATCACTCCCGAAATTCCCTTGATAGTCTCAGAAGTTGTCAGGAAATTAATGGCCAAAACGGCGGAAGATAGATATCAAAGTGCTTGGGGAATCAACGCTGATTTAAAACAATGTCTCGCTCAATCTAGAAATGGCAAAAAAATTAAAGCTTTTTCCTTGGGATACCAAGATATTTCTCCTCAATTGCAACTCCCTCAAAAACTGTACGGGAGAAAATCAGAAATTGAGTCCTTAGTGGCTGCATTTGAGCGCGTAGCTTCGGGAAAAGAGAAACAAGTAGACGCGAGAAACCCAACTACAACTGATTCACAAAAATGGCCGCTACAAAGACAAACTGAACTAATGCTAATTTCTGGATACTCTGGGATTGGGAAATCAGCTTTAGTTCAGGAATTGTATAAGCTCATAACTCAAAAAAAAGGCTACTTTATTGCAGGTAAATTTGACCAGTTGCAACGCGATATTCCCTATCAAGCTTTAGTCGCTGCCTTCCAAGAATTAGTACGACAATTACTCACCGAAACTCAAGCGCAATTACAACAGTGGCAAGAGAAGATTCGACGGGCATTAGGAATCAACGGACAAATTATTATTGATGTCATTCCCGAAGTTGAACTGATTATTGGCAAACAGAATCCCGTCCCCGAATTACCTGCAACAGAAGCACGAAATCGGTTTAATTTAGCGTTTCAAAAATTTATTCATGTTTTTTGCCAAAAAGAACATCCCCTCGTCCTATTTCTAGACGACCTTCAGTGGACAGACAGCGCTACGTTGGAATTTATCCAGTTGATAATGACCGATTTTACTACTCAATATCTGTTTGTAATCGGAGCTTATCGAGATAACGAAGTCAGTGCAACTCATCCTACTATGCTGACTTTATCTGAGATGAAAAAACAGGGAGTAGTAATTAATCATCTCTCTCTTTTACCCTTAAATTTAAACCAGGTTAATGAATTCATTGCGGATACGCTGAAAACTGAGTGCGTCCCTACGCAAATATTAGCCGAGTTGGTTTGGCAAAAAACCCAAGGAAATCCCTTTTTTATTAAAGAGTTTCTCAAGTCACTTTATACAGAGCAATTGCTGATTTTTGATTTGAATGCTGGGGCTTGGCATTGGGATTTAGAGCAAATTATAACTAGGAATATTACTGATAACGTTGTTGAGTTCATGGCAGAGCAAATTCAAACCTTATCAGAATCAGCACAAAAAGTTTTACGATTAGCCGCTTGCATTGGCAACCAATTGGATTTACACACCCTTTCAATTATTAATGAAACTTCTCAAAAAGAAACGGCGGATGAATTATGGGATGCTATTCAAGCAGGATTGATATTACCCGTTGGGGATGATTACAAATTTCTGAAAACAGACCAAGATACAAAGGAATTAAAAATTACTTATAAATTTGCTCACGATCGCATCCAGCAAGCCGCCTATTCCCTAATTCCCCCAGACGACAAGCAAGCGGTTCACTGGAAAGTCGGGCAACTGTTGTTACAAAATACACCACCACAGGTACTCCAACAAAATATTTTTGATATTGTCAATCAGCTCAACTTCGGTATTGAAGCAATTGACGTTCAGTTAGAAAGAGATAAACTTGCTCAATTAAATCTCATTGCTGGCAAAAAAGCGAAGGCATCAGCAGCTTGGAAACCCGCCTGGAATTACTTAAGAATTGGTATAAATTGCCTGAGTGCAGATAGTTGGCTTCGTCAGTATGACCTAACTCTGGCACTTTATGTGGAAACAGTAGAAGCTGCTATCTTAAGTGGCCACGTTGAGGAAATGAAAAAATTGGCTGACATTGTGCTTCAACAAGCTACTTCATTGCTGGACAAAGTGAAAGTCTATGAAGTCAAGATTCAAGCCTATACAGCACAAAACCAACCGTTAGAAGCGATAGATACGGCACTTTCAGTATTAAAGCTGTTGGGGATTCGCTTTCCCAAAAAACCAACAAAATTAAATATTTTCCTTGAACTGGTGAAGACTAAGTTAAGTTTAGCAGGGAAGCGAATCGAGGACTTAATCGACTTACCCGTGATGACTGACCCTTATAAGTTTGCAGCTATGCGTATCTTATCAGGTATAGTGTCCGCTGCCCATTTTTCCACACCTGACTTACTACCGCTAATGGTGTTTAAACAGGTAAATTTATCCATCAAATATGGGAATACTTCTGTGTCTTCTTGTGCCTATGCTACTTACGGACTAATTCTGTCTGGCGAAACCGTAGGAGACATTGAGACTGGCTATAAATTTGGACAACTTGCTCTCTTGTTACTCGATAAGTTTAATGCTAAAGAACTCAAAGCCAGAACCATATTTATTGTTAATTACTTTGTCAAACATTGGAAAGACCATCTTAGGGAAACTTTAAACCCTTTGCGGGATGCTTACTCGATAGCCCTACAGACTGGAGACTTAGAATATGCAGCTTATTCAGTTTGTGTATACTGCTATCATTCCTATGTATTGGGGAAGGAATTGGCAACAGTCGAGGCAGAGATGGCAATGTACAGTAATACCCTCAGCCAACTGAAGCAAGAAACATCATATTACTATAACCAACTCAATAGACAGGTTTTATTGAACTTGATGGGACAGGCTGAAGATAAGTGTCTTTTAATTGGCGAGAGCTATGATGAAGTAAAAATGTTACCCCTGCATCGAGAGGCGAATGCTCAAAACCTTTGTCGCTCGGTCTATTTTTACAAGCTATTTCTCTGCTATCTTTTTCAAGACTATCAGCAAGCTATAGAAAATGCTAAATCAGCCGAAAAATATAGCGATAGCGCTGTAGGTACTATTCCTCTCTACCATTTCTACAATTCTTTACTTTATCTGGCTATCTATTCTGAGGCACCAAAATCCGAGAAAAAACTCATCCTCCAGAAGGTGAAAGCCAACCAGAAAAAGCTTAAAAAATGGGCGCAGTTTGCTCCAATGACTCACCTCCATAAATTCTATCTAGTGGAGGCAGAACGATATCGAGTTTTGGGGGAAAAGGCTAGGGCGATCGACTACTACGATCGCGCCCTTGCCTTAGCCAAAGAACATGACTACATCAACGAAGAGGCTTTGGCTAATGAACTGGCTGCCAAATTCTACATCGCTTGGGGAAAAGAGCAAGTGGCCAAAGCCTATATGACAAATGCTTACTACTGCTATTTACGTTGGGGTGCAACAGCTAAATTGACTGATTTGAAACGGCAGTATCCAGAACTTTTAAAGCGTTTTACCACAGCCGATTTCTCGGCTCAATCGCGCAGCAACCTGTCTGATACATCTAACAGCACTTCAGGTGAACTCCTGGATTTGGCAGCCTTGATGAAAGCATCTGGGGCAATTGCCAGTGAAATTGAGTTGGATAAGCTCCTCAAGACTTTGATGAGAATCCTGCTGGAAAGCTGCGGCGCACAAACTGGCTATCTAATTTTAGAGTCTCAAGGACAACTAAGAGTCGAAGCGTCAGGTGAGGCTAACTCAAATCAAGTGATGGTGTTGCAATCTACTGCTATAGAAACCTGTCTTCCTTTGTCGATTATTCACTATGTTGAGAGGACTAAAAAAGGACTGATTGAAACCAATGTTTCCCGTGAAGGCCGATTTACCCAAGATGCTTATATCAAAACACAGCAGCCCAAGTCTATCCTGTGCGCCCCTCTACTCAATCAAGGGCAATTAATTGGCATTGTTTACTTGGAAAATAATTTAGCAGATGGCGTTTTTACACCCGATCGCCTGCAACTGATTCAATTGCTCTCAACACAAGCGGCGATCGCCCTTACCAACGCCAGACTCTACACTCAGGTACAATCGACGCAAAATCGCCTGAATAAATTCCTTAATGCCATTCCTTTTGGCATATCCGTTCACGACACCAAAGGACAACTGGTTTACGCCAATCCAGTTTCACAGCAGTTACTGAATATTCAAGATTTACCCAAAGCCGAAATCGAGCAACTCTCAAAAACCTATCACATTTATCGGGCAGGCACAGGCCAGATGTATCCAGCCCAACAGCTACCCTTGGTGCGATCGCTTCGCGGTGAAAAAACATGGGCGGATGATTTGGAACTGCACTACAGTGAGCGAATCGTTCCCTTAGAAGTAACTAGCACCCCAATTTTTGATGAAACGGGTAATGTAGAATATGCGATCGCAGCTTTTCAAGATATTAGCGAACGCAAGCAGGCACAGATTACGCTCATCGAAAATGTCCGCTTAGAACAGGAAATTCGCGAGCGCAAAAAAACAGAAGAGGCTCTGCAGCAGAGCGAGGCACGCTACCTTGGTATTCTGGAAGACCAGACAGAACTGATTGCCCGGTATCTGCCAGATGGTACCGTTACCTTTGTCAATGAAGGCTACTGTCGATTTTTTGGACTGACAAGGGAACAACTCATCGGGCATCACTACGAACCTGTCGTGTTTGAAGAAGACCGCGAATATGTAACCAGACTCGTTAATTCCATTAGCAAAGAAAATCCCGTTGTCACAATTGAAAATCGGGTGATTGTTAGCTCCGAAGTGCGTTGGACGCAGTGGGTTAACCGAGGGATATTTGATGATTCCGGTTGCATTGTTGAATTCCAGGCCGTAGGACGAGATATCAGCGCGCGCAAACAAGTTGAAGCAGAACTCGAACGAGCTAAAGAAGCAGCCGTTGCCGCCAACCTCGCCAAAAGCACTTTCCTTGCCAACATGAGCCACGAATTGCGAACTCCCCTGAACGCCATTCTCGGCTTTTCTCAACTGATGAATCAAGATACAAATCTGTTAACTGAACAAAAAGAGAACCTCAACATCATTCAGCGCAGTGGAGAGCATTTATTATCTCTAATTAATCAGGTGCTTGACCTTTCCAAAGTTGAAGCGGGACGCATGACGCTATCTGAAAATAATTTTAGCTTTCATCACTTTTTAGCTGAAATAGAGGATATGTTTGCGTTGAAAGCCACCGCTCAAAGCTTATACTTACGATTTGAAAGTGCCGCAGATGTTCCTAAATATATCTGCGCTGATGAAGTTAAGTTGCGGCAATTGCTGATTAATTTTCTCAGTAATGCCGTTAAGTTTACCTCTTCGGGAAGCGTGTCTTTAGAAGTAAAAAATAAACAGGTAAAAGCCCAAACTGAAGCCGAAACAAAAACAACCAACAACCCACAATCAACAACCATTACCTTTGAAGTAAAAGATACGGGAGTTGGCATTGCGGCAGAGGAACTGGAGAATCTATTCAAACCCTTCGTGCAAAAAGCATCCGGTCAAAAAGTGCAGCAAGGAACCGGATTAGGACTGACGATTAGCCGTCAGTTTGTCCGCTTGATGGGAGGTGAAATAACAGTCATTAGTCACGGTAAAGCTTTCACCCCTGGAATGCCTCTCAAGGCATTTTTAGAAGACACAACGGGCACAACATTTAAATTTGACATTCCTGTGGGCATCGCTGATGCCAGCGCCATTCACAACCAACCCCACAGTCGTCGCGTCGTTGCCCTAGCGCCTAACCAACCCCAATATCGCATCCTAGTAGTGGACGATCGAGATTACAATCGGCAACTGTTAGTTAAACTCCTCAAACCTGTTGGTTTTGAAGTGGAAGAAGCGAGTAACGGCATTGAAGCGCTTGAAATTTGGGATTCCTACTCACCCCATCTCATCTGGATGGACATGAGAATGCCCGTTATGGATGGGTATGAAGCCACGAAACGCATTAAAGGCACCCTTAAAGGTCAAGCTACTGCTGTTATTGCTATTACTGCTAGCGTGTGGGAAGAAGAAAAGGCAGTTATTTTATCGGCTGGTTGTGATGATTTTGTGCGAAAACCGTTCCACACAGAAGCCATCTTTGACATCATGGCTAAACATTTGGGAGTCGGTTATATTTATCAGGAGCAAGAGCTACCGTCTTCCCCTTCTAATGTGACTGGAGAACCGTTAAATTTCACTGATTTATTAGCAGCGATGTCAAAAAAATGGAGAGTAAAATTATATGAAGCAGCTATTGACGCGGATTCGGAATTAGTTTTTCAACTCCTAGAGGAGATTCCTGAATCTCACGCTTTCGAGCTTCAAACTCTCAGAAATTGGGTGAATAAGTTTCAGTTTGAGAAGATTCTCGATTTAACTGAACCCTTGATTGGTGAATGATGATACAGCAGATTGCAGGTTTAGGAAGTACACCTAGGATCGCTCCCCGTAGGGAAACGGCCCAGGGCATTGGTGACAACTTAAGCTGTCAGTCCGCCAAGTCCGCTAGTGGGCCCGCCAGTCCGCCAGGGAATGAATTCCCTGTCTAATAGCTAAAGTCCTCTTCAGAGGACTAATGAGTTTAAAATTTTTCTTCTCAGTCCTCTTCAGAAGACTTTCACTTTGAGGCAGGGAATTCATTCCCTGCCGGACTATTGGTTGTATGTTAAGTTGACACGAGTGGGCATGGTGCCGTGTCCCTAATGCACTTCATAAACCCGGTTTCTGGATCGGATTGCGTAAGTCCCGTTTATGCTATTTGATGCTAGTACGTGGTTGGTTCTGTTCAATCATTGACTTTAATGCCGACTGTTTTAAGTCGGTAAGGTCGCGGATGGTAATTGAGCAACCGTCTCCCAATTTCACAGCAGTTAAATAATAGCATTTGCCAAGGTAATCACTTTCTAGATGAACCTCTCCTTCAAGCAATTCTCCAGTCTCAACAACTTCTACTAATAAATCAAACAATGCTGGACTCAAGTGATTAAGCAGTTTTTTCAGCAGGGGTTCGCCCGCGAGTTCTGTTCGTTTTTTCCCTAAGAGTCTGGCAAAGACAGGGTTAACTACCAAGCAGCGAAAATCTTCAATTTCTCCAGCGATATCTCCCCTCACCGCCTGTACTGCGGCTATTCCATCCAGAGATGAGTTTAGCAAATTTGCCAGCAGGCTGCGAGATTGGTAGGCAATTTCTGCGGTTTGCTGGTGTCGCTCGATTGCTTCTTTAAGCTGGCGTTTTTGGTGCTGGATAGTGACCTGAGTTTCGAGGCGAACTAGCACTTCTTCCAACTGAAAAGGTTTAGAGATGTAGTCAACTCCCCCTACTTTAAAAGCTTTAACTTTATCAAATACTTGGTCAAGTGCGCTTAAGAAAATAATCGGAATTTCTGAGGTGTTTTCATCGGATTTGAGGGCTTCGCAAACTTGATAGCCGTCCATGTCTGGCATTTTAATATCCAGCAATATAGCATCGGGGGGATGATTGCGAACAGTCCTCAAGGCCATCGTACCATTGGTGACGCAGCGAACTTTATACCCATGCTTAGTCAGAAGTTCTGTGAGAAAATGCAGATTTTCTGGGAGGTCATCAACAATTAAAATGTTGCCTTTGCAAGTTTCTAATTCATCGCTGTCACTTCCTCCGGTCGCAGCGATCGTCATAGGTTCGCCTTCGAGTTTTGCCTCGGCGATCGCACTTGTGGTGCTTTGCTTCTCTACCAGAGAGCGGAAGTTATTCGTAGTAACTTTTTCTCCCATTACGTCTGAAATGCGCTGCCACAGGAGGGAAGAGGAATCTTTGATATGTCCTACGCTGAGGTACAAGCTGTCAGCAACAGCACTATAAGTTGCGTTTTTCCAAGCAGCTTTTAAAATTTCCTTCTCAAGAAAATTTAAGGGTTTACTTGTCTTGGACTCTAAGGCTGCTTCGATAAATTCTAGGGCTTGTTCAAAAGTCATGTACAAATCAATCTCATCGGGTAAGGTTTTTAAGTTTTGCACCCTAACTTTGAGTTATGCACCGTACTAAGTCGGTGGAAAAATTTCTAATAGATATTATGACAGACTTATTGACAATTACGATCCGGGGCGATCGCCCCCGATCCTGATTCCACCTTGTCGAAACCCGAAAAAGGAGATCACGGCCGCCTAATTCTTTTTGAGGGCGATCGGCTTAAACCCTTTAATTGCAAGGCTTTTAAGTTGCTTGTCACCCCCTGAACGCCTACAACCTCGACTCTTTGACATATATAAAGCTCTTAAAAAATCCGAAAAACTGGTTCATTTTTCATAAATCTGAGTTCGCTACCTAGCGGACAACCGTATAACTCAGTATCAAGTCTTGTCTTGATCCAAAAGACAAGCCTTGATTACTTTTTATATTGTCAAATAAAAACATCCGCCGATTAGCGCCGACAATTAGATTACTGGAGTTTAGACTAAAAAAAGGTCGCAGCTAAAAGTAGCTGCCTTTGAATAGAAGGCAAGCTGTTGCTCAAAAATTCAAGAGGTAGAAGATTAAACAGCTAATCTTGAAGACTTTTTGCGTCGAGAAACGCGTTTTTTAACAGTGGGATAGCACGGTGACTTAGTACGTATAGCCTTTATCAGAAAGATGAGGTATCATGTAACTGACTTGAACGAAGTAAAAAATATAGAACCCGAAAATGTCA
>NZ_JAUBRN010000112.1:0-8437 GCF_036701875.1 Microcoleus sp. MON1_C5
AAATGAGTTCACTATCTTCTTACACTTTCATTCTGGAAGCTTTATTCTATGCAGCTTCATATTAAATTGGTATTAATGAGAGATGTAATTCTCACCCGATTAATTGTAGGCAAATGGCACGGCCGTGTCCTGATTGGGGGTAATATTAATTCCGATGCAAGCGGATTTGATATAACTACTCATCTTGTTAGCATTTCTGCTGGATAATTCAGAGAACTTATTACTGAATGTTATCACCTAACTTTCGCGATCGCAAATAGTTTACAAACCGGATATCGGCACAAACTCGTAACCGTAACTCGTGCGATTTCCGGGTTTAACACTTACTAATTGGACTGCTCGATTGCGATCGCCCGAAGGTAAAAACCGAATCGGGCCGGATGCTCCTTTTGCCGAAAAATCTGACGCCGATAAAGCTTGTTGAATGCCTGTACGAGTCGGATTGCGCCCTAAACCGGCAATTAACGCCAGGGTCGCATCGTAGGCTAAAGCTGTGCGCCAACTTACTTCAGCATCCCAAAGTTGTTTCGATGTTTGGGGAAAGTTTGACTGCGGATCTGCGAGAATGTGCCAAGGAACAGCCAGCACCATATCTGTTGCTCCTGCGCCACCGATTTGCAGTGTTTTAGCACTATAAGCACCGTCTCCCGCTAGTAACGGCAGCCGCTTGGCGTTTACTTGCACTACTTGCAAAGCTTGGTCGAGCGTGGCTGAATTGGATGCTAACAGAATCACTTCTGCTCCTTGGGCGATCGCACTTTTAACGCTATCGGCAGCATTAAAATTGCCATTAGCAAAGTCAAATTCCGATACTATTTGTCCTCCATCTCCGTAAATAGCAGTGGTGAATTCATCTTTTAAAGATTTGCTGTAACTGCTGGCAGAATTGAAAAATACAGCAGCTTTTTGCTTTTGCAATTTTCCCACGATATAGCGAGAAAGAGCATTAGCCGCAAACCGATCGCTCGGCACTGTCCGAAATATATTGTTGCCAACTCCTGAAAGCTGCACTGAGGTACTTGTCGGAGAAATTGCTACTAATTGTTTTTGCTGGTAAATCTTGCTGGCTGCTAGGGTTGTATCTGAACCAAAATGCCCGATTACTCCTAAAATTTCCGAGTTATTTGCTAAAGCACTGGCAATTTGGGCCGCCATTTCTGGCTTGTTGTCATCGTTAGCAATTAGCACTTTTAATGGAGTGCCGCTAATGCCGCCGCTTTGGTTGATTTCATTTTGAGCTTGAGCTACGCCCCGCATAATTTCTAGAGCAGCATTGATATCGCCGCCAATGGGAACTGCTGCGGCAATTGTGTAGGATTTTTGATCGCCGATGCGGGCGTTGTTGAGGTAAATTAGTGCTTCTGGATCGTTGCGATTGGTTTTCAGCGAAGCTTGTAAGTCGGAAATAGCTGCGTTATAGTTGCCAGATGCGATCGCCTTTACTGCTGCTTGTTTGGTGGTTGTTGCTCGCTCTGGAATTAACAGTTTTTGTCCGGCACTCAGACGCTGCCCTATTGCCTCCTCTGATTGCGCCGAATTCCCCGTCGCAGGGTTGGGGAATGTCTGATTTTGGGGTGATAAACCTCCGAGATTGATGCCGCCTCGGCTTGTGAGCCACCAAATACCTGCACCGGCTAGCCCGATCGTAATTAGGAGCGATAATACCAGAACAGCGGTTTCGTTTTTTTGGGACATGGCGGCAGAATTTTAGATTTTAGGTTTTAGATTCAAAGAAGGAAGGAAGTTCGGCAACGAGTAATGTACGGGATGTAGCGCATTTAATAAGAAGTTTTCCTTCCTTCAATAATTTATATAGCAATTATTCTACTTGTACTACTGGAGATAGATGATTTTTGGCTGACATATACATATATTTTAGCGCGTGGTAATTTATTTTATCTTGATATTCTAGAATCTAGCAGCGTAGCAGCTTAGCTCCCAGTGAGGTTGACTCTGATACCTGCAAATTGTCCCGTCTCAGAGGGTTTGGCTTCTTCGTCGTATTGGGCGCTGCTGGGGGTGGGAGGCATTTCTGGCGTGATTTCTGGTGCTGTTTCAGGCACCGCGTCTCCTGAGTCTGGGCTCAGCGGGGGTGCGATCGGGGTGTTGTACAATTTGAGGATGATTCTTGTGGGGAATAGGGGTTAGCGTCCCGCCTGCTGTGAAAATACACGCCTTCGGGCGACGAGATCCCATCCCACAAAACAATCAAAATCCCCCCGCTATTATGCAACGCCATAAATAGGGCTGTGGCGATCGCGATCGTCACGTTATAAAAGCCTCTACCATCGGTGCTTGTTCAGAGGCTTGCTGTGGCATCAAGTGGTTGTTTTGACCGTACCACAAGCTGATTGCTGCGATCGCTATGCAGCCAACTAGGGTCAACAGCGAAGCTGGCATTTCTCCTGTTTTTTTTTCCATCCTTTAACTCCTTGCTCGCGCCTATGACGCCTGGAGTAAAGAGTCGCTGGCTTATAGCTTGCTTAACTTGTTGACTGCCGTTTTATTTGCCGTCATACTTCCTACTAGGGTAGAACAATCAGCTAAATATAGTTTGTTGGGAATCTACTTTATAGGTTTTTTTATATTGCTTAGTTTTTTGTAAAAATTTTTGAGCGTTTCATATCACAATTATTTGATAAATGGTTTTTCTTAATTATATCTTTATTTTTCCGTGCAATCTCGACAGTGGGGGAGTTCTTAACGATCTAGGGGCGGGGAAAGATTAAAGTTTTTTTAAGTTTGACAAAATAAAGGACATCTTTTGTAATATAAAGAAGAAAGTTGAAAAAAATATAAAGACAAACTAATTGGATAAAAGTGTCGCTAAGGTAGTAAAAATGACGGTTGGTCAGAGAAAAAGAGTGTTAAGCTCGGCTAAGCTCAGTCAAAGCAAAACCTCAATATTTAATTAAGTTCGATCGATAACAAAGGCTAAGGTAAATTCCATGGCAAACTCAGTTTTAAATCAGCCAAACGCAGCAGCAGGAGTGCAGTGGCAGCCAAAAGATATTATCCGCGGCCTAGTGTGGAAAATTGCGATCGCAACCTGGCTGTTAATGGCTGTAGGCAGCGCCACGCGAGTCATGAATGCGGGGCTCGCTTGCCCCGACTGGCCGCTGTGCTACGGTCAATTAATACCTGCAGCGCAAATGAATTTGCAGGTATTTCTGGAATGGTTTCACCGGTTGGACGCAGCAGCGATCGGTTTAAGCGCGATCGCACTTTTAGGACTATCTTTGTTTTACCGCAGCCGCCTGCCAAAATGGCTGCCTTGGGCGAGCGCCGGGGCAGTATTTCTAATCGTTTTTCAAGGCGTATTGGGCGGCTTGACAGTAACACAACTGCTCAGATTTGACATCGTTACCGCTCACTTGGGAACAGCTTTACTGTTTTTTGGCGCCCTGCTAGTCATCGGTTTCATGCTGACTCCCTACGAAGCTACAGGAAATGTCGGCAAATTGGCTTGGGTAAGTTCGATCGCAGTATTGTTAGTTTACCTGCAAAGTTTGCTAGGAGCATTAGTAGGCTCTAGATGGGCACTGCACCAATGTTTGGACTCCTCAGAATTGTGCTCGGTAATGAACAGCCACATCGCCGGTATCGTACCAGCTACAGCAGCGACTTTAGCCGTAGCAGTCATGGCTTGGCGGCAGCCTGCACTGAGTCCAAAATTGCGAAAACTGGCTAATTGGGCGAGTGTTTGCCTAATTGCTCAATTAGTTCTGGGATTAGCAACTTTCCGGCTGCACCTTCAGGTAGAACCGCTGACAGTCGCCCACCAAGCAGTCGGTGCTGCTTTGCTGGGAACCCTGATAGCTTTTAGTGTTTTAGCTTGGCGCGATCGAGTTTTATCAGCTTGAGAGATAAGACTAAAGTAAGAGACGGCGGGTTTATTAATCCTTGTAGCTACAGCAAATATTTCTCGTAAAACCCGCCCCTACAACCTAATGACGAATTCGCAAATAATTACTAACAGCTTACAACCGATGCAAGAAATCCTTACCAACGACAGGCCCCGCCTCCACGAAAACTTTTCGCAAGTCGTGAAAAGTTACTATCAACTAACAAAACCCAGAATTATTTTACTGCTGCTAATCACTACCTCAGCAGGAATGTGGATGGCCGCCAAAGGAGAAGTAGACCCGCTATTGCTGGTATCAACTATTACTGGAGGCGCTTTAGCTTCCGCGTCGGCGAATACGATTAATTGTGTCTACGACAGCGACATCGACTATATCATGGAGCGCACCCGGTGGCGGCCGATTCCTTCCGGGCGTGTCAAGAAGCGGGATGCTTTGATATTTGCGATCGCCCTAGCTACAATATCCTTTACATTGCTCACAGTTGTTGCCAACTTATTAGCGGCATTGCTAGCAATGTCAGGCATCGTTTTCTACGTCCTAATTTACACCCACTGGCTGAAGCGTCACAGCGTGCAAAACATCGTCATCGGCGGTGCAGCAGGGGCGATTCCCCCGCTAGTTGGGTGGGCTGCGGTTACGGGAGATTTGAGTTGGGGTGCGTGGCTGCTGTTTGGGATTATATTCCTGTGGACACCGCCGCATTTTTGGGCATTAGCAATGATGATTCGCGATGAATACAAGGAAGTAGGCGTCCCGATGTTACCTGTAATTGAGGGCGACGAAGCCACAGCCCGCCAAATTTGGATTTACACGCTATTGATGATTCCTGCAACTTTGCTGCTAGTTTATCCCCTACATTTAGCGGGCGCGGTGTATGCGGGAACAGCTATTTTCCTCGGTGCTATTTTTGCCCAAAAAGCTTGGTTGCTGTTGCAGACTCCCGAGGATAAGATTGTTGCGCGATCGCTCTTCAAATACTCTATTCTGTACCTGATGCTATTGTGCGCCGGAATAGTGGTTGATAGTTTGCCTGTGACTCATAATTTTACTACTGCTGTTGTACAAAATGTGCAAACTTTGATTAGTGCAGTTGTGATGTAGTCTGCTTTTAGAGCCCCGGCTTCTTGAAGAAGTCGGGGCTCTCGGTATTTAGCTATTTTTTAAGTATTTACTCAAAAACTCTAACTGGTTCACCATTTCCTCTGCTGTCTTATTAGCAGTTAGTTCCATAATGACTCTAACTTGCTCGCCCACGGAATAGTCTTGTGAGATCAGCGCAATGCCAGCATGAGATTCCTCTCTGCCAAGGAACTCAGTATGTAACTGACAGAAGTCTCCAATATTGTGACTGTACAAAACTCTGTTTTGACTGGCAGCTAGCCGAAGTTGTTCTTCGTCGATTAATCCTTCTGTTTGAGTTTCGTTGACGGTGGTTACATCGACTTGACGTGCCCGTAATGCCCGTAGTAGGGACTGATCCTGGGAGTCTTCATCTAGGTAAAGCCTAATCTCACTCATGCTTCTTTACCAAAGTTGCTGTACAAAGCTTCAAGACGCTTGGCTTCTGCTGCTTGATTAATCAAATCAGTTTCAATTTCTGCGGTGTTGGCATGATAGTAAGTTAATGCAGCGTAGACTTCGGCGAGGGTGAGATGTCCGATGCGTTCGCCAATCTCTTCAGCAGTCAATCCTCGCTTGTACCAGGTTACAATCCGGCGAACGGTAACGCCTTTACCGACGATGTGAGGACATCCACCATGCAGTCCGGGAGTGCGTGTAATGAGCGTACCAATGTCAATAGATACTGCTGCGGTCATAAACTATCGAAGTTTGAATGGACTGATCTCTATTACAGCATAGCGATCGCAGAATTATATCGCCGTGTGAGTGTGGGGCGATAAATGAGGTAAGCTAGAGACAAAGGTTTTAAACAATTTTAACCCATGCCAGCATCCGTTGCTTATCTGTTTGACAGAATTACAGTGAACCCAAGACAATGTGGCGATCGTCCCTGCATCCGGGGAATGCGGATTCGAGTCATCGATATCCTAGAGTTGCTAGCTGCGGGTGAGCAAATTTTTGAGTTTATGGAAGAATTTCCCGACTTGGAACTTGAGGATCTAAAAGCTGCGCTTTTGTATGCAGTCTGCAAACTAGACCATCCCGTTTTAGCCACATGACAATTTGGTTGAATGCTCATCGATCGCCAGCCATTGCTGTGTGGATTACTGCTACCTTTGGTGAAATACATCAGCGATCGGTGGTATTTTTCTATTATATTGGGTATTGTATCGCAACGGCGATACAATTATAAGTTGGGCTGCTTTAGGTTTTGGTAAGGGCAGCACATTTAGCTTGGTCAAATTAAAAAGAATGAAGACATTAGTGGAATATGAAAATTTACGCTATATCACTCGCAGGTAATATCTATTGGAGGATTCATCGCAGTGATCCATTAATACTAAATCTTAAGTCCTTACCTGGATACTTTTTAATCAATCCCTTAACCTACTCAGAAGTAGAATTAGCCTCTAAAAATTTTAGTTTCAAAAATATTTGAATTGTTAATGGTACGATCATTGTTTCGACGGGAGGTTTTATATTGGGAACTTCGCTTGAGGAGTTTGACCCTTCTTCAATTCCATTTCCTATAAAAAAAGCAAAGATTTTTCAGCTTGATTCAGAAGAAAAAGCAAGTTTTGATATTCGTGACTTACTTCCTACTTATGTAGAACGTTTCTCTTCAAACCTGCGTCAAACAAGTAAGCAGGTTACAATCCCTACAAGTTTCTCCGTTATTTCCAAAGGTGAACTCCTTGAACTACCTGAATTAAATTTCACAGAAGTCAAAAAATCAGAGGTATCCATACCAAGATATACATTAGACACAGCGGTTACATGGGAAAATTTAACTGATGCAGATTTAGATTTTTTGGCTTTAAAGAGCTTTGTATATGAAAGACTATTACTCGACGCAATCCATGCTTACAAAGACAAGGATTATAGAAGATCTCTGCTGTATACAGCTATTTCTGTCGAAACATTAGCTGCGACAAAATCAGATGAAGCATATGACCTTATTACTCAAAATGGAGATGCTGATAATGTTTTGAGATTAGTTTCTTTTTCCCAAAAGGGAGGAACTTTAATTACTAAAGATCCTGTTTATGAATTGCTGCGTAGTAGAAGCAAGTTTCTAGAGCTTCTTCATGAGATACCCTTGTATATTTTTGGAAAATCTTTAATTGTTGATAATGAGGCTTTATACCAAAAAGCTACTAAGCTTTATAGAACTCGAAATAAAATAGCGCATTTAGGCGAATCTCATGCTGGAAATCAAACAACATTTGCAATGACTGAAGAAGATGCTTTAGAGGCTATAGAATGTGCAATGAATATCTTTCAATGGTTTGAGGTATCAACACATTTTCCTATTCCTAAATTGTCCTTTGTTACAGGATATTCACTTTCGTAATTTATAAAGTCTTAGTCAGCAGTCCAACAACGCCCATGCACAGCGACCGACTAAAGATGATTGGCTATGCTGCATAGGTAGTCTGCGGCGGGTGATGGGCACCGTTGGGTAGTGGCTTGAATATATCTATCAAATTCCAACCCAAAGGTGAATGCCATGCAAGCCAAACTTCAAGAACAATTTTCTCCTACTGATGCCGAAGTTATTTGGGGACGCTTGCCAGAACGAATTCAAGCGACTCCGATCGCGCGTGCTGCGAAAATTGAATATCCGATCGCCATTTCGATCGCCAATTTCTCGACACAGAAGCATTAGGTTTCGTAGATTGCAAACCAGGACGCGGGCAGTAAAATCGAGAAGTCCCAGGCGATGAAGTTCGAGATAAGGTGAAAGCCTGATCGCTAAAATGATGAATAGATGTTGCTGCCAAGATAACCATGACCACCATTACCCTCAACCTCTCTCCCGAACTCGAACACCAGATCCGCACTGAAGCATCTCGACAGGGCGTTGAACCCGATCGCTACATCCTCAACGCCCTGCAAGAACGCCTCCAGCCTAAACTTCCAACCACCCAACCTACTGAAGCCGACTTGCTGCAACAAATTAACATCGGCTTTTCTGCACAAACCTGGGAAGAATATCATGCCCTCATCGCCAAGCGTCATGCCGAAACCCTGACTCCCGAAGAACACGAGCAACTGATCCAAATGAGCGATCGCCTTGAACAACTCAATGTTGCCCGCATTCAAGCCTTAATTCAACTCGCAACCTTCCGCAACCAACCTCTGACGGAGCTCATGCAAACCCTCGGCATCAATCCTCATCCCGAGATCGTTGATTATGCCTGAATCCCGCCTTACACAGCAGCAACGACAATTCATTAAACAACGCGCCAATGGTTGCTGCGAGTATTGTCTCAGTCAAGCTAAATTCTCTCCAGACCCCTTCTCCATTGAACACATTATCCCTCGCTCCAAAGGTGGCACCAGTGATTGGGATAATCTGGCGATCGCTTGTTAACCCTCTTTTGTCACTCTCGTGGTAGTATAAGCAGTGACACACCCCAAAAGCATTGCCAGTCCTATGGTAGACC
>NZ_JAUBRN010000113.1:0-8422 GCF_036701875.1 Microcoleus sp. MON1_C5
TAACTGCTTATCAATCTATTCAACAAGCTCTCTCTATTGATGGCTCCATTTTTTCCCCTAGTTGAGCAATTACGATTATCCAATTCACTGACATCATTCAACGCCGGTTCGTCGTTTAGTGGTGTGAAAAACAAAATAATCGCCCACAGCAGCAAACCCTGTTCCAAAAAAGAAAGCAGCAACATACAAAGTCTAGCAACTTGCCCGATCGCCATACTCGCTCGCTGGCCGAACATCGCGTGTACGATGTGCCCGCCGTCGAGTTGTCCCACCGGCATCAAATTAAACGCCGTCACGATCAAACCCAAATAACCCGCCACCGCTACCGGATGCAAATCGATCGCAGTTTCCGCATTCAAAGCGCCGCCCAAGGTTAACTTGCTCAACAAAGTCATCAGCAGCGAAAAACTGGGTTTGAAAGACTCAAAATTTAACATTCCCGACTTGTCAGACAGCGGTACAATAGTCGAATGATTCAAACCCCAAATTAATAATGGCACTGTCGCCACTAAACCCGCAAGGGGCCCGGCCATGCTAACATCAAATAAAGCTCGGCGGTTGGGAATTGGACTCCGTATTTGAATGAAAGCCCCAAAAGTTCCTAAGAAAAAAGGAATCGGGATAAAATAAGGCAAAGTCGTGCGAATTTTGTAGAATCGGGCAGCTAAATAGTGGCCGGATTCGTGAATTGCTAAAATTGTAATTAGAGCCAGCGAGTAAGCCAAACCCTGGAGCAATATTGATGGGTTGGACTGCAAAGCTTGTTCAGTAACTCCGGCAAGTCGCGCCCCGACAAGCGTAGTCGTAAACACCGTGATCAGCAGCAAAGCTAATGCAAAAAAGGGTCGGGTTACAGATTCAGTTTTGACAGGAGTTTCCCCTGATTGGTGGCTGGGATTGGGAACTATGGCAAAAAAAGGTTGACCGCTCAAGCTGTTTTGAAAGACTACTAAAAAGCGATCGCCAAAAAGCCTCTCCACATTCTCCCGAATTGCCTTATAAGCAGCCTCGGGGTTTGTCCGCAACTGTCCGCGACAAATTACAGCCTGCGGCCGAAATTCCAAATCTCGCAAAAAGTAAATTGACCAAGGAAAACAATCGCGCAAACTCGCTTCTTCCGCTGCATCGATCGGGCGCACGGGCGGTTTTGGCTTTGCAGGTTCAGTCGCTTCTGCTGCTAGCTGCTCAGCAGTTTCGGCGGTAATTTTCTTGCGCCCCAACTGTACCAAAAACCAATACAAAAAAGGGCAAACCAGAAAAGGTATAATTACCAACTCCGGCGGTACAGTTTTGCTGGTACCGTAAACTAAAATCCAACCACTCCAAATCAGCGCGGGCGCCATCATTACCAGCCACAGCAGCCATATCGGAGTCCTGGTGATGCGGCTGGTGCCGTTCTGCAACAAGTAGTACGATATCAGCCCCAATACGAACAACCATAGTAAAAAGAACATAATATTTATCCCATTCCCTTCTGAAATACTTCCTTGAAACAACAGACTTTAGTCTCCAAACAACCCAGGCCCGTGCTCGACAATATCCTTGCTTTCCCGCCTAACCGGGAAACTCTGGGTGCAACAGCCTATTTCATTGTAGAAAACCAAACTAACATCCTGGTGGATTGTCCCGCTTGGGATGAGATTAACCAAACATTTTTGCGGGAACACGGCGGCGTGCGACTGCTGTTTCTCACGCACCGCGGCGCTATCGCCAAGGCGCGGGAGATTCAGGAAGCCACGGGGTGCGAGATCCTGATTCAAGAGCAGGAAGCTTATTTACTGCCGGGTTTGAAGGTGACGGTTTTTGAGCGAGAATTTGTTGTGAGCGATCGAATCAAAGCATTTTGGACTCCTGGCCATTCTCCTGGTTCCTCTTGCCTTTATCATAGTGGCAGCGGTGGAGTGCTGTTTTCGGGTAGGCACTTGCTCCCCAACCGAGAAGCCGCCCCAGTACCGCTGTTGACGGCAAAAACTTTTCACTGGCCCAGGCAAATTAACAGCGTGAAGTCAATTATCGATCGATTTTCGCCAGAAACTTTACAGTATATTTGTCCCGGTGCAAATACTGGTTTTTTGCGCGGAAAAGGATCGATCGATCGAGCTTTTGAGCAATTAGCCAATCTGGATTTAGCTGTTTGTTTGCAGTCAAAACCTGAACCCTAAATGTATGCTGCAACATCAAAAAATGATCTGACGCGCTAATTATAGCGGTAAGGTGCGCCTAGCGCACCCTACATTATTCTTCAGCCTCTTAGAGAGGAAGTTCGTTGGTGAAGTAGCGGTTTCAACCGCCGATTCTTACCTTGGAAAAAACTGTGGAAAAAACCGAAAAACAAAAAATGCTCGCCGGCGAATTGTATTTAGCTGCTGATGAGCAATTAATTTTAGAGCGCCAGCGAGCGCGCCGCCTCGCCAGAACCTACAATTCTACCCGCGAAGACGAACCAGACAAACGGTTAGAAATTCTCGCAGAATTGTTCGGTGCAGTTGGGCCAAAAGTTGAAATCGAGCCACCTTTCTACTGCGACTACGGCAGCAATATTTATGCTGGAAACGGGTTGTACATGAATTTTGGTTGCGTGATTCTCGACTGCAATCGAGTTAACATTGGCGAAAACTTACTGTGCGGGCCCTACGTGCAAATTTACACAGCTTTTCACCCCACCGACCCGGAAATAAGGCTTTCTGGCCAAGAACTCGCCGCTGAAATTAATATTGGCAATAATGTTTGGATTGGTGGCGGCAGTATGATTTGTCCAGGAGTCACTATTGGCGACAATAGCACGATCGGCGCAGGCAGTGTTGTTGTCAAAGATATTCCCGCAAACGTCGTGGCGGCGGGGAATCCTTGCCGAATCATCCGGCATCTACCTTGATGTGGTACGATCGACACAATCGTGCGATCGGCTCCTTGGAGCTTAACCCAAAAATTTTAGGTGTTAGAACAGCCGGTTTGATATTTTTCACGTAAAATCCCCTAAAAAAACGCTGGAAAAAATCTCAAATCTCAAATCTAAAATCGCTTAATTTCTCGTTTCCGGTTTCCACACTACCAAGCTTTTCTTATGACGACTGCAACAGTTTATGCCAACGCTCCCGATCTCTGCACCGACGACTACATAGCAGTCGGTGTAGCTACCTGCTTCATCAAAGAAGAAGGCGAAGTTTTTGAAGTGCAAGTAATCGAAGCTATTCCCTCAGCAGCTTTGGAAGCAATTTTGAAGGGAATTCCCACATCTTATTTAATGATTTGCGGGACGACTTTGGGAGCAGTGCTCGACGGCGACACACCCAAAATGTTGCCAGAATTCCCTACCTCAGCTCAGTTTAGCGAAGAATTTGGCTTTCGGGCGATCGCCGCTGCCCGCACTTACAAAATCCGCCCCCAAGCTCAACTTCACATTCCCGTGGGAACAGTTCGCAACGACTTTACTTATTCCTTAGAACGCAAAAGAGTGCTCAACTCCGAGCGCGTCATTCGCACTGAAGACAATGTGAAACAGCACGAACACACTCACAAGGTTCTTTAAACAAATCGCGCAACTCGGGCAATTTAACAGTGCCTCAGCCAGCGGATGCACCGAAAATAGTTCCGAGTTTTGAGATGTAATATGAATTCCGGTTGCACTCCTCAATTTGATTTTTGACTGTTGATTGTTGACTAAAATTATGCTTTCGGGCCAACTGACTGTTGGGATTTTTGAAAAATACCGAGGCAACCGGAAACGATGTAAATTAAAGATTTAACAAGTTTTTAGTTTCTTAATCAAGGAAAATTTTTTAATATTTCGTTATTAAGACAAACACCAAACATCTCAATGTAGGGTTCGCATTACTCACATCACCTAATTAACATAAATTATTAACGACTGTTAAGAAAAATCTTAAGTTGTTAATAAAAAGTTTTAATTCATCAAAAAAATGATAGAATATTATTCCAGTTTAACAAGGTGAGCCGGCCGGCGGGAAAAAATTAAAAAATCCCGCAATTATTGAAGGCTAGTAGTTTCAGACTACTGGCAGGCGGGCGAGTACATCGCAGGTGAGCTAAGGATTTCAATCTCACAAATTGGTCAAACCATGCGAAGCTTTGCGAGAGTAAAGTGGTGGAGATTAACTCGACTATTGCCAGCGGGATTAAAGGGCGAATACCATCTTGGGTACAAAACTTCGCTCTTAATTTTGGGCGTAACAATTCTGGCAGCTAGCATCACTGGTTGGATCAGCTATCAAAGCGTTCGCCGCTTGATTATCACCAAAAGCGAGCGAAATGCTTTGTTAGAAGTTAGGGATCGCGCCAACAAGATCGATCGCTGGCTCGGCACTAGAAAGG
This sequence comes from Microcoleus sp. MON1_C5, assembly GCF_036701875.1. Classification (NCBI taxonomy): domain Bacteria; kingdom Bacillati; phylum Cyanobacteriota; class Cyanophyceae; order Oscillatoriales; family Microcoleaceae; genus Microcoleus; species Microcoleus sp. MON1_C5. The sequence continues at coordinate 4,333 of NZ_JAUBRN010000113.1, forward strand.
CTGAGATCGAAATCCTCGCCCACACTCCTCCCGTTCGTTCGATGAATTGGTCAGTTGCAGAGCCTTATTTAAAATCGGAAGTAAATCGACTGCAAGAATTCCAGCACTTCGCATTAATTGATCCCGACGGTTCTTATTTCACCACAAAAGTGGGCAGAGCGTTGATTAATGTGAGCGACCGCCAACACTTTAAAAAGGCAATGGCTGGGGAAGTCTATGTTTCCGATCCTACCATTTCTCGCACGCTCAAAGGACAAAGTATTGTTCCCATTTCGGCTCCGGTGTGGTCAAATTCGGCAAATTCTCTTGATAAAAAAGCACAAAAGCCGATCGGAGTAATCAACGGCGTCATTAGCATCGACCGAATTGCCCAAGTAGTAGGAAAGCTGGAATATGGGGCAGGAACTTACGCTTTTGTTCTCAATTCTCAAGGAGTGCCGATTGTGCATCCCGACGCTCGATTAATCGGAAATATAGACAAATCGGCTCCGAGTCTTTTAGAGTCTGCAGATGCTAATTTGGCAAATGTAGCCCGGGAGATGGTTTATCAAAAAACGGGCATTGTGCTGACTCAAATCAACGACGCCAGAGTTTATGTTGCCTATCTTCCTTTAGAACAAGCTGAATGGTCGATCGCCCTCGTAATTCCCCGCGACAATCTCGAAAAAGAACTCCTTCCTTTCAAGATACTAGCAGTAGCGGCCGGCGTACTTGCCGCCGCAGCTATTTTCGCAGCAATTGTGGCGCTCAAGCTGTTTGCCCTAAATTGCATTCGCAGTCGCACAGAAGGCCTTCTCCACCGCTTGACCGGCCGCATTCGCGCTTCCTTGCACCTCGATCGCATCCTCCAAACTACAGTAGACGAACTCGGTATTTTACTGAAGCTCGATCGAGCAATTTTCGCATGGTACGATCCCCGACAAGATACTTTAGAATTTGGCTGGGAATATTGCCGGGAAGGTTTGCCGGCCTGCTTGGGAATCTTTGGTGTTCCAGGAGGGCCCTCTGGAGATTTAGCTGCACGGCTTCACCGCTGCGAAACGATACTGCTACATAAAACGGCCGCCCCTGATGCCACAGCGTCTGAGGAACACGCCCATATCGAACTCACAAATAGTCACTACGCAGCAGTACCCGTACTAACTCAGAATCATCGGCTTGGATATCTGTTCGCCTGTGCAAACCGGCGGTTTGGGACTCCCGACGAGGTGGAAGTTTTGGAAGCAATTGCAGACTCGCTGGCGATCGCAATTTCCCAATCCCAACTCCACGGGCAAATTCAAGAAGAACTCAAACTTTTGGAAGAAGTATTAGCAAAACTCAGAATCACCGAAGAGCATTTAGTACAAAGCGAAAAAATGACAATTGTCGGTCAACTAGCCGCCGAAGTTGCCCAGGAAATTAATAACCCGATTAACTTTATTTACGGTCGCCTGATTCACGTTAACGATTATATCAAAGATTTGCTCAATATTATTCGCCTCTATCGCGAACAATATCCCGAACCTGTGCCGCGAATTGCCAAAGAAATAGAGGCCTGCGACCTAGATTTTATCAGCGAAGAGTTGCCGCAAATTCTCAACCTTTTGAAAATAGGAGCCGATCGCATTCGCCAGATAGTCCTTGCTTTGCGGAAATTTTCGCTTCCTGACGAACCCAACAAAGAACACGCCAACCTAAATGAAACCATCGACAATATTTTGCTGTTGCTAGCGAGCCGGCTGGAGCAAAAAATATTAGTAGTCAAGGAGTACCACAACCTGCCGCCCATTTTGTGTTATCCCGGTCTACTGAGCCAGGTATTCGCGAGTCTCCTCAGCAATGCTATTGATGCTCTTAAGAGTATTGAAAACTCCGATCAAATTATTACAATTAAAACAGATATTGTCGAGGGTTATCCCGCCAGGTTTATTGCAGTATCGATCGCCCACAACGGCGCCCGAATTCCCCCGGAAATTCAACACAGAATATTTGACCAGTCTGGTCATACTAAATCATTTAAAAATTTTACAGGATTGGACTTGTCGGTTTGCTATAAAATTATTGTAGAATTGCACGGCGGCCGCCTTACAGTTGAATCTCCCGTGCAATCTCAAATTAAATCTCAAACTGGGGCCGGTGCTGAGTTTATGGTAAAATTGCCGATCCTTTGATATCGCATCTTGCCGCCAGGGAAACCAGTCGCAAATCTTGCCAGCAAGCTCGGCGAAAAGCTTAATTGGGCTTCGCAGTCAAGACTTTAGTCATCATAAAACAGAAGGCTGAAGTCTTCACTACAAACCTAACGATCATTTGTTAACCCAAATTGCTATGATAGGATTAGGGAAATAATAAAGGTGCAACCACAGCAAACAACCAACCTCCCATTACCAAGACTTCCGCAACAATTAATAAAATATTTTTGTTCATTTTCAAATTAAGCATTTTCACATTAAGAGCGATCGACCAAAGAGCGAATTTTCTTCCACCAAGCCGCCGGCGAATCTTCCGGGCGATATGCGGCATCAAACATCGACAAAATTAGCGGCCAACCCCCCACTTTCGCACTCATCAACAAGTGCATTGCCAGACAAAACACCAATACCACCCAACCAGAAGCGTGTAAATAATACCAAACCTGGGTCAATTCCCCAGCCGGCAGCCATTCTTCCTTAACCATACTGCCAGAAGCGATCGCCCAAGTCAGTGCCAGCAACATCAACGTATTCACAATCCGGTGCAAACTGTACCACCAAATCGGTTTTCCCAACTGCGTTAGTTTCCCAAAAGAATCCGGCTGCACCAAGCGTTTTTGACCGGGGTGGAAACTGTACAATGCAAAAGCCGGCATTATTCCTAACAGCAACATCTTGCCAAAAGTGCCGTGAATCCCAATAATATCTGCAATCTGAGGCACGGGGACTTTGCCAAACCGCCCATCGTAGGTGTTGTAAACCAGAAATGCGCTCAAAATTGCTAAAAGGGCGATCGCAGCGTTAACCCCATGCAGTAACCTGAGCAGCAATGGCTGGTACGGTCTAGATTGCGGCATAGTCGATTCTGTTACTTGATAAATAATCTTTTACAGAATACAGCTAAGCGCTGATTTTTTCAACTCTCGCCAATTGTGAAATAAATGTGAGTCAAAAATGAATATATTATGATAATAACGTAATTATATCAAAATTTAGTGTAAACTAAAACAGTCAAGAGAAGCACGTTATTTATAAAACCTAACACTTTACAAAAATGGATGCAGCCACTACCATATTACTTTCGTTGGGACTAGCAGCAGATGCTTTTGCTGTTGCTGTTTCGAGCGGTTTAGCAATCAAACACATGAAGGTCAATAAAGCTTTAAAAATCGCCTTATTTTTCGGAGGGTTTCAAGCTTTAATGCCCGTCATAGGATGGTTGCTCGGTCTTAGTTTTAGTTTTTTGATAACACCGATCGACCATTGGATCGCTTTTGGGCTTTTGAGTTTCATTGGCGGGAGAATGATTTATGAATCGCTGCAAAGCGAAGAATGCGAGAAAAAGTTCAATCCCTTAGATACGGGGACTTTGATAACGCTGTCGGTGGCGACGAGTATCGATGCTCTAGCAGTTGGCCTCGGATTTGCTGTCCTGAAAGATTCTATTGCTCCTGCGGTGACTGCGATCGGATTTATTACTTTCTTTTTAGCCTTTGCAGGGGTGTTTATCGGGCACAAGTGCGGCAACTTATTTGCTAATAAAATTGAGATATTGGGCGGAGCCATTTTGATTTTTATTGGCAGCAGAATCTTGTTTCTGCACTTGACAGAAATGCCATTAGTTATCGGTAATTAGTAATTAGTCAGTAGTCAGTAGTCATCAGTCGAACATTGACATCAGAGTCTCTGGTGACTTTAATTCCCAATTCCCAAAAAATGCTATAACAGCAATATTGCGTTAAAGGATAAAAATTCCGTGCTGAAACTTTACGGCGCAGCCCGCAGCAGGGCCTCAATTGTCAAGTGGTATCTAGAAGAAATAGGAGTTCCCTACGAATTCGTCATGCTGGATATATTCAACGCTTTATCAATACTTTCAGGTTTTGCTAGACTGATTTCTATCAACACTCTAGCAA